>JBBRIK010000972.1:0-3227 GCA_038221045.1 Gemmatales bacterium | reverse complement strand
GAGTTGAAGCGTCTCGAAGTAGTCGGCGAGACGGCGGCCCGTGCGGTCGCCCGTGTTGCGCGCCTCGATCCACTTGGGTCTCGCCTTGAGAGGCTCCGCATTGAGCGAGTAGGCTCGCCCGCACCAGGCGAACGCCTGGGGCCGCAGAAGGTCCTTGCCGTCGAGGTTTTCGCCGAGTCCGTCGAAGAGGACGATCGCCCCCTTGAAGGCCTCGCCGGCCTGCTTGTCCTTTTTCAGTTCGAGGAACACCTTGCCCTGCGAGGTAAGCAGGACGCCGCGTTCAAAGGCCGACTTGTTCTTGGCCTCGAGCGTGGCGAGTTGCTCGGCCACGGCCTCGAAGCCCTTGATGGCGCTATCGAGCAGTTGTTCGGCGCGGGTGAGTTCCGCCTTGCGGGTTTCGTCGCCATCGGGCAGGGCCAGGGCGTGAGCGAGTTGCGTCTTGCCCTGATCGGCGGCGACCTGAGCGATCTGCAACTTGGCGACGGAGACGCGCGGATGCTTCGGGTTCTTGTCGGCGAACGTCTGCAACTCGTTGCGGACCTGCGTGTAGAGCCCGATGCGCTTGGCGGCGTCGGTTTCGGCGCGGGCGATGTCGAGCCGGCTCTGGGCGATTTCCAGAGGCAGATCGACGGCGTACTTGGGGTTCTTGGCGAGTCGTTTTTCGAGGTATTCGAGGGCCAGATCGGCGTAGCCTCGGCTTCGCAGTTGCTGGACGAAGGCCAGTTCTTCGTCGCCCTTCTCCTTGTCCTGGGCGCGAGCGAGAGGAGTGAGGCTGGCGAGCAGAGCGAGCCAGACGAGCGGAACACGTCGAAGCATGACAGTATGCCCTTGCGTGACGGGAGGAAATCGACCGGCCGGCGTGCCTGGAGGAGGCTGCGAGCCGGTCTGCTGGTTGCGAGGAGAAACCATACGATGATTGTTCAGGTTAGAGAGCCAATCGAGGGATGTCAAACCTTTTCGACGCCGGTTGTCGCGAGGCGAACGGAGAGGACGAAAAGAGCGTTTCGGCAGGCCTTTGGGGAGAAAAAATTGGCCTTGCCGAACCTTTGTCCTTTTCGCATCATCTATTTCAGTGAAGCTGACCCGCCCCGGTAGCTCAGTTGGTAGAGCAGCTGACTCTTAATCAGCGGGTCCAAGGTTCAAGTCCTTGCCGGGGCATTTGTCTCATCCAGTCTCACCGCATCGCAACCGGCCTCAAACCCTCTCGTTTCAAGGGGTTGAGGCCGGTTCTGTTCCTGCCCCTCATCCCCCTCGGTTTCTCAGATAGTCTCACCGAAACGCATCCTGACTCACCTGTCCGGTAAGATTCCAGTAAGAAAACTTCCCCCTCTGTACCTGTGCCGGAGCGCCGCCGATCCTTCGCGCAATCCCCGCGCGCTCGAGTCGGGTTGCCCTCGGTGCCCGTGGCCCCAAGCCGCGCCGCAACGGCGGCGGTACTGGCGCGCGGGGTGTCGGGCAGCCGGCCTACCGTCTCCTGCAGGTCGTGGAGCTGGGCGCGTCCGTAGACCGCCATCGTCAGTTTCGGGTCCGAGTGCCGCGCGAGCTGCATTGCTTCCTTGAGCGTCGCGCCTGCGCGGTCGAGGAGCGCGATGAAGGTGTGACGCAGGGCGTGGAAGTCGGCGAAGAGCGGGCCGTCCGGTCCTTCGACGACGTAGGGAACGCCGGCGGCGTCCAGGTCGATCCGGAGCATTTTCGCGGCGTCGTCGGCCCAGTTGCCGGGCCAGACGGGGGCGTCCTCGGGCCGCCCGTTCAGATAGCCCTTGAGGGCCTCGGCCAGCTCCTGGGGCAAGGGCTGAATGGCCGCCTTGCCGTTCTTGGTCTTGTCCGCGCCCAGAGTGACGACCGGTCCCTCTCCCTCGAGGTCGAAAGCCAGGGGGACGAGGAGGGCCAGTTCGGAGGCGCGGAAGCCGCTATTGACGGCAAGCCCTACCTGTGCCGCGTAGCGTGCGGCTGCTACAAGCTCTTCGGCTTCGACCAGAAGCGCCAGAAGCCGACGCACTACGACATCGCTCCCGACTTCTCCTCGTGCGACTGCCCCGACGCCATCTACTGCGAGGATCGCCCCGAGGGTGGCTGCAAACACCGCAAGGCGCTGGCCGCGCTGGTCGCCGACGGCAAGCTGCCGGCGCTTGACGCGGGCCCGGTCGAGGACAAGGCGGCCCGCGGCGATGCTGACGACCTGCACGGCGACGCCAAGGCCGACGCGCTGGCCGAGGCCTGGGCCGACGCCGAGGCGGAAGCCTGGCACTCACATGACGACGCGGCCTGAGACGCAGGGACGCAGCACACGGGCCACTTCTCTTTTCCCTCACCCGAACGCCAACCGGAGACGATCCATGAAGAGCACCTTGCCGCCGTCCTTCTCGCAGACCGCCCGCGAGACGTCCACCGTCAGGACCCGCCTGACAACCCGCTTCCTCCGCTCGGCCGGCATGCTGGCCGCAACGCTGTGGATCACCACATGCTTCCTCGCCGGCGCGTCGCTGGCCTACGCCATGAGCAGCAACGCCAACGGGTCCCTTGTCGCCGGCGCGGTGACCATGCTGCTCCCGCTGTTCGTCTCGGCCGAGCTGATGGCCGAGGACGCCGCGGCCGTCGTCTCCCTTGCCTTCACCGGAAAGGACGGTGCCCGGTGAAGACCTCGCGCACTCCTGACGCGCCGCCAGCTACAGCTGCGGTCAGCGCCGGTTCGGCGCTTCGCTTTCGTCTTGAGGACCTCATCGGTCTTGGAGAGAAGGGCGAGCTGCGGGACAGCCCCGAGACGCTGGCCGCGCTCTTCACTGCCGTCGCGCTCCTGCTCGGAGGCGAGCACGCCGGCCGCGCCCGCAAACTGGCCGACGGGTACGACGCCGAGGCGCTGGCCTGGCGGTCCTGACCCGATCCCCTGAACGCGCCTGGGAGACCGGACAGCGCCTGTCCACGCGGCGGACGCCGTCCGGCTCCCGGGCCTGACTTCGAGGTTGCCGATGAAAACGAAGACGACGCTGAATGAGAAGCCGGGGAAGCCCGTGAAGCCGGTCAAGCCGGCGAGGCCCGGAATCAAGCTCTGTTCCGCCGCCGAGGGGGCCGCCTTGCTGGGGGTCTCGCGCAAGACCGTTTATGCGTTTGTGCAACGCGGCGTATCGCCGCGTCCCCTGAAGCTGGGACGGCTCAGCCGCTGGAAGGAGAGCGACGTTGAGCGGGCAATCGAGCAGCTCTCCCGGCGGCTCGACAGCCCCTTGCGGCCG
>JBBRIK010000971.1:0-3228 GCA_038221045.1 Gemmatales bacterium | reverse complement strand
TATCCGACGATCATCGTCGCCAGCCCCTCCGGCCGGATCGTCGAGATCCACAAGGGTTATCTCGAAGTCGCACCGATGACGGAACTCCTGACCCGCGCCGTGGCCAAGCTGTCCAAGGAGCCAGGCAAGGACGCCGTCGCCACTCGTCCTTCGGAGCCGGAAGAGAAGAAGGCCGCCGTGAAGACGGCCGGGCCGAAGGAGCCAGCCCCCGCGAAGACGGTTTCCAACACCAAGGAGGCTCCGACTCCTCCTGCCGCCGTGGCCAAGACTGAGGAGGCACCTATTCCTCCGGGACCGGCCGTTCCCGCTGTTGGCGTTCGCGGTGAGGAGCCGGCGTGGATGGCGGAGGAATTCGGCAAGGCGAGCGAGGCCGTGAAGCGCTCGGAGTTCGCCCGGGCGATTCCGATGCTGCGGCACATCACGCAAGAATCGATCCGCTGGCCCACCCAGGCACGCGCCATCGGCCTGTTCCGCGAGATCGAGCGCAAGGCGACCGATCGGCTGACGCTGGTCAAGGAAGCGGAACTGAAGAACCACATCCCGGAGGCGATCGAACTGGCCCGCGACCTGATAACCCAGTTCGAGGGCACGGAAACCGCCGTGGAAACGTCGGCGCTGAAGGTCTCTCTCACGGGCCGGCTGGAGGACAAGGATTGGGAGCGCATCAAGGCCGCGCGGGTGATGCTGGTGATGGCCCACGAGGATTTTCGCGCCAACCAGTACCTTCCCTGTTTGCTGCGTTGCGAGGAAGTGATCGCCCACTATGCCGACCTGCCCCAGGCGTCCGAGGCCGGGGAGCTGGCGGCGCGGATCAAGAACAGCCCGGATCGCCTCCAGAATATCTGCGATAATCTGCCGGAAGTGCTGGGTCAGGTCTATCTGATGACGGCGGAAGTGAAGGTCAAGCAGGGCAGACCGCAAGAGGCGTTGTTCTTCCTCGAACGCGTGCTGCAAGCGTTCCCGCACTCGAAGCACGCCGAAATAGCGCAGGTGCGTCTGTCGCAACTCCAGGGTCCGCCGTCTGTCGGCGCGAACGACGAGAAGAAGCCGTGACCCTCTTGCCGCTTGCGGCGTAGCGGACTGCCCGCTAAGCCGCAAGCGGCAAGAAAAGTAAGATGACGGAAGTTGCGCTGTGAGAGGAGCCGTCATGGGCCTGACCTACAAGGACTCGGGACTCGATCTCGACGTCTACGAAAAGACCATTCAGGGAATGATTCCCTTGCTGAAGCGGACGCACACGCCGCGCGTCCTCGATGGCTTCGGCGGGTTCGCGTCGCTCTTCAGTCTCGACTTCAACAGCCGGCTCTTCGCTCGCAATTATCGCCATCCTGTCCTGATCGCCTGCACGGACGGCGTCGGCAGCAAACTCAAAATCGCCTGCATGGCCGGCAAACACGATACCGTTGGCATCGATCTCGTCGCCATGTCGGTCAACGACGCCCTCTGCACCGGCGGCGAGCCGTTGATCTTCCTCGATTACTTGGCGATGCCGAAGGACGATCCCGTCCTCACGAAGCAGCTTATCAAGGGGATCAGCGACGGCTGCATGGATGCCGAATGCTCGCTCGTCGGCGGCGAGACGGCTATTTTGCCGGACTTCTATCAGCCCGGCGACTATGACATGGCTGGCTTCTGCGTCGGCGTCGTCGAGCGCGACCGCCTCATCAACGGCCTGACGATACGCCCCGGAGACGTCGTTCTAGGATTGTCGTCGAGCGGGCTTCACTCCAATGGCTACAGCCTTGTCCGCAAGGCAGTCTTCGATCATGCGAAGCTGAAAATGAACGACTTCATTCCCGAACTCCAGCGAACCGTCGCCGACGAGTTGTTGGAGCCAACACGGATCTATGTCCGGGCCATCAAGAACCTGTTGCAGCACTATCCTGTCAAGCGGCGGGTGATCCGCGGACTCGCGCACATCACCGGCGAGGGGCTGGAAGGCAATATCCCGCGCATCCTTCCCGCAGGGCGGCGCGTGTTCCTGAAACGCGGCGGCTGGCCGATGCCTCCGGTCTTCCCCTGGCTCGCGAAACTGGGCGATATCGAAGAGGCGGAAATGTATCGCGTCTTCAACATGGGCATCGGCTTCGTCGTGATTGTCGGGCGGTATTACGCCGAGAGCGCCCTGCGACAGTTGGCGAACGACCGCGTCCCCGCCTACGTCATCGGCGAAGTGCGTGAGGGCGAGCCAGGGGTCGAGTTCGAGTGATGCATCGTGGGAGGTGAGTGGTCAGCGAAGCGATTGTGCCAGACAAACGGGCAAGGTTGGCGATTTCTTCCGTCCGGCGGCTGTCTTCGGATTGCCGGCAGTACCCGTGAAAAGCGACAATCGATCTCGCCCAATCGCTACAGATCACTCATCACTGAGCCTCCGATGATTGCCACCGCTACCATTCCCACGACGATCCACGAGAAGATCCTTCTGGCGGCTTTCGCCCTGGAGGAAGCAGGCCAGACGCCCTTCAGCGCCGAGGCCCTGATCGTCAGCGCCTGGAAGAAGTTTCCCACCACGTTCGGGCTGAGAGAATTCAGCGAACACTATCCCGACTCGAACAAGGTGCTGGTCGGCCTCATGGGCGAGCGCGGCCTGGCGCGGCGAGGCTGGCTGGCCAAACTCGGACAGAAGCAGTACGCCCTGACGCGCGAGGGCCGTCAGTCCGTCCGCCGAATGCTTGGGGAAGACGACCGGCCCATCGAGCGCAAGCCGAGTGGAACGATTACACTGGCGCGCGACCAGGAGAAGTTATTGCTGACGCTGCTGGCCTCGACGGCGTGGGAGAAGTTTCTCGAAGGCCGGCAGAAGGAGACGACGTTTGCCGATGCTTGCCGCTACTGGAGCATCACGGAGAACCTGTCCGGCAATGACCTCGACAACCGACTGCAGGCCTTCCGCACGACATTGACGTCGTTGGATCGTCTGCTGGGAGCGAGCGGCGAGGCGGTCCTGCCGGGCGGCCGAAGTGTTTCAGGAGACGAGGTGGGCCGGCTCGATCAGCTGCATGCCTATCTCGAACAGCGGTTCGGACGGCATCTCGGGCTGCTGCGAAACCGCGCGAATCGCTCTTGATCCGAGTTCGCCTCAAGAGGGGCTTTGACACGAAACGCTGAACCGAAAGCCAGTTACGTTCCATCTCACAGCGTTTCGTCGCAGAAGCGTTTCCAGGTCGTGTCCTATTAGCCTTGCCGCACCCTACCCCGCTTCCTACGGTGATGGCAGTGGTACGACAA
>JBBRIK010000970.1:0-3229 GCA_038221045.1 Gemmatales bacterium | reverse complement strand
GGTCCGCCACATCGACTGGGGGTGGGTCACTCACCGGCGGTCTCGCCCAAAGGCGAGCGCGTCGTCTTCCTGCACAAGGGACAGGTGTGGGTCGCCCCCATCGATGGCCGTTCTGCCGCGGAGCAACTTTTCCAGACGCGCGGCCAGGTGCGACAACTACGCTGGGCTCCCGACGGCTCGGCCCTGGCATTCGTCAGCAACCGCGGCGATCACAGTTTCATCGGCATTTACCGGGGTTCGGACAGGGGCATCCGCTGGCTCGATCCCGGCGTGGACCGCGACAGTGACCCGGTCTGGTCACCCGACAACCGGGAAGTGGCTTTTCTCCGCATCCCCGCATCGCGCGAACTCGTGTTTTCCTTTGGGCCACAACCGACCGCCGAGCCGTGGTCCATCCGCGTCGCCGCCGTCGCGGACGGTAAGGGCCGCCAGGTGTGGAAAGCCAGGCCCGGTGCCGGCAGCGCCTTCCACGGTGTCGAGGCCACCAATCAACTCTTTTGGGGCGCCGACGACCGGCTCGTCTTTCCCTGGGAGGCTGACGGTTGGACACACCTCTATGCCCTCCCCCTCCGCGGCGGTCCGGCGACGCTGCTGACTCCGGGCAAATTCGAGGTCGAGTCGGTGACACTGAGTCCTGACCGCGCGCGCCTTGTCTTCAACTCCAACCAGGACGACATCGACCGGCGGCATCTGTGGGCAGTCTCCGTGCGGGACGGCAAGCTCACGGCAGTGACCAACGGTGCTGGAATCGAGTGGTCGCCCGTGGTGACCAGCGACGAGAAGGCCATCGCTTTCCTTCGCTCCGACGCCCGACGCCCGGCCTGGCCCGCCATCCAGATCGGTACGGGAGCGCCCCGCGACCTGGTCGAGAAACCCACCAACTTCCCTGCCCAGGCTCTGGTTGAGCCAAAGCAGGTCATTGTCACTGCCTCAGACGGCCGGAAGGCGGCAGGACAGCTTTTCCTCCCACCCCATCACAAGCCCGGCGAGCGCCGCCCCGCCATCCTGTACGTCCACGGCGGCTCGCGCCGGCAAATGTTGCTCGGCTGGCACATGATGGATGGTTACAGCTACCATTACGCACTGCATCAGTACCTGGCCCTGCGGGGTTTCGTGGTGCTGTCGCTCAACTACCGCAGCGGCATCGGCTACGGGCTGGACTTCCGCGAGGCGCCAGCCTACGGCGCTCAGGGCGCCAGTGAGTTCAACGACCTGACCGGAGCCGCCCTCTACCTGAAGAACCGGCCCGACGTTGACCCCGATCGGGTCGGTCTGTGGGGTGGCTCCTACGGCGGCTACCTGACCGCGCTCGGCCTGGCTCGCGCCTCGAACCTGTTTGCCGCGGGGGTCAACATCCACGGCGTCTACGACTGGAACGTCGTCATCAAGAACTTCGAGCCTGACTACGATCCCCTAAAACAACGCAAGACAGCCAAACTCGCCTACGAGTCCTCTCCCATCGCCTCGGTGAACACCTGGCGCTCCCCCGTGCTGGTGATTCACGGCGACCACGATCCGCAGGTCCCCTTCTCGGAGAGTGTTCGTCTGGTGGAGGACCTGCGCAAACAAAAGGTGGACGTCGAGCAACTCGTCTTCCCGGATGAGAGTCATGGCTTTCTGACCCACGAGACCTGGCTCCGCTGCCTCCAGGCGACGGCACATTACCTGGAGCGCCGCCTCCGCCCGACATCCCGCGCATCGGACAGGTAGATCGTGCCGGAGGGCGGAGTGGTGGAGAAGGTGGCAGGCGGCTGTAAGTTCACCGAGGGGCAGGGGCCGGCGGCGGACGGCAAACCATTCGCCCTCCGTTGAAGGCGAAGGTCCGGCCTTTCTCGTTGCGAGCAAGTCGCCAGCGATGCAGAGTCTTTTTCGATCTGCCGAGAAAGGGCTTCAGCTTTTTGGCGTGGATAGTCCTCGCGGCCGACACCGCGTTTCGCGAGGATTTCTCGCCAGTAGCAGTTTGTTGCGGCACGCTTCGGCTCGATTTTTGCTACAACGAATCAGGGCAGTTCGCCGACAGTCGCAGATGGCCCGCAAGAAGAGAACACCTCCATGCAGGAACAGAATCCCAGTGGCGTCCTCACAAACAATCCTCCTACGCAAGCCGGTCGAGGCGTCCCCTCGACCGCAGCGTTCCGGCACCCCTTCACCGCCCGGCCCGAACGATCCCTCCTGTGGATCTTTTTCCAGGCGGCTTGGGGGACCTGGTTCCTCGTTCTGATTCATGTCGGAGCGCTGGCCTGCTTCTTTGTTGACACGTCCTTGCTGAACTGGTTCTTGCTTCCGGTATTCCTTGCTCTCCGTGGGCAAATCACGACCGTGGGCTATCACCGCTATTTTGCTCATCGCTCCTTCAAGACCAGCAGAGTGTTTCAATTTATCCTCGGCTGTCTGTGCTGTGCGAACCTGCAAAGAGGTCCGCTGTACTGGGCCGCGATCCATCGGCACCATCATCGTCATTCGGATGAACCGGATGATGCGCATTCGCCGGTCCGGGCCAGCTTCTTCTGGGCCTACGGCGGCTGGATGTTCGCGTCGGTCGAGGAGCCTGACTGGAGTACGGTCCGCGACTTGAGGCGCCACCCCGAGATGCTCTGGCTGGAACGGCTGTGGTTGTTGCCCGCCTTGCTGGCGGTGTCCGTCTGCTGGCTCCTCGGAGGATGGAGCTGGGTGTGCGTGGACTTCTGCCTGAGCGCCGTCCTGGCCCTTCATGTCGCCTCGCTGGTGAATACGGTGGGCCATCTGGTCGGCTCGCGCCGCTATCCGACGCCCGACAAAAGCCGGAACAGTTTCCTGCTCGCGTTGTTCACCTTCGGAGATGGCTGGCACAACAACCATCATCACTATCCGCACGCGGCCCAGGCCGGCTTCTTCTGGTGGGAGATAGACGGGAGTTTTCGGCTGATCCGCTTGCTGGAGTTCACCGGCCTGATCTGGGGAGTGCGGCGGGTTCCCCCGCACAAGCTGCACCCGCCCGAGCCTCGTCCGGCCAGATCTCCGGTGTCCGGTGCAGCCGTAATGCCTTCGGGAGAGTGAACCGCACGAAAGTGAGCAGACTGTCACTCTGTTTCAAAGGGAGCTTGGGGCAGGAAGGACCGAGTGACTTTTCCCGAAGACGAGCGTTGAGGCGTAAGCCCGACGTGTTCGGACCAACACGTCGGGCTTACGCCTCGACGCTCGCCTAACACTACAGCGCTCTTTGTAGCCAGCGCGACTTGCCGACTTCGCC
>JBBRIK010000969.1:0-3234 GCA_038221045.1 Gemmatales bacterium | reverse complement strand
AGGCTGCCGAATACCTGACCCATCTGCACGAACGGGTTCCGGCCCCGAACGGCCAACTCGCTTCGGCGGGCCGCCTCTTGAAAGTTCAACGCGATAATCGGGGCGGCGACGACGGCAAAGAACGGCGCTGCCCGGACATGGAACGCACCCAGGGCGAAGAAGGTCACCAGCAGCAGGACGCGCCACCAGCGGAGATTGCGGAAGTTCACCGCCGACGACAGCGCGGCCAGGAGGGCGAGCACAAAGAAGGCGAGGTTGGCGGCGCTCAGGTTGTTCTTCGTGAATAACAGCGGGTCGAAGGCGGACAGGAACATCTGCTTCAGGACGGGATCGCGTCCGAGGACATGGGCCTCTTCCGACAGGCCGAGTTGTGTCGGCAGGGTGTAAGCGAAAACGTGGAAGGGGTTCAAGAGGCAGACGGCGAATCCCGCGACTGCGATCAGACGCAGCGCAGGCACCTCACCGGGACGAGGAGCGGTGTCGGGATTGCCGAGCTGAACAGCCTGGCCGATGGCGTAGAGCGCGACGGCCAGCGGGCCGAGGAAGAACCACTCGTCGAAGTTGACCCAGACGACAAACAGCACCAGGATCGGCCAGTAATCCTTCCAGGAAACGACAGGCGGTTCTCCCCTTGACTCCGGCTGATAGAGATGACGTCCGCCGCGCTGGAGGAAGTACAACGTCAGGCCGAGGAAGACGAAGGAGACGAAGGCCGGTTGCAGGATCGAGCGCGGACTGACGGCGAGGATTCCGATGGCGGCCAGGAGTGCGCTGCTCCACACGTTGGGTCCGGCTCGTCCGGTGCGGATCAGGACGAAGGCGAGCAGCAGGCCCAGGATGGCCCGCGCGGCGATCAGGGCGTTCAGACCGCCTGCCTGATGCAGCAGGTAAACGACGCCGTCGTAGAGCCAGGAGTGATTGACCCAGGTGACGCCGTCGGTGGTGTGCGCGTAGGGATCGCGGCCGGAAATGGGATTGTACTTGCCGGCGAGGAGATCGCGTCCCGTGGCCAGGCTCATCAGCACATCGTGGTTGCGCACCGGCGAGATGTTGACCTCGACGGCCAGCAGCAAGGCGAGCACGACAAGGATCCCGTCGGCGAAGGGAGATCGTCGTGGTCCTGTGTTGCGCGAAGGAGCCGGCAGAGGCGGCAGGGGAATGGCGGGTTGGTTGGCGACAGCCGGCGTCGGCGCGGTCACAGCATCAGCGGTGACACGGGGCGGCTGGGGGGGCTGAAGTTCGTCGACCGGCATGACTGGATCCTTGAATAGCGCAAAACGGGATGAGTCAGAGAGTATCGGGACCACTCAAGATCGAGGACAAAATTCCTTCTTGCCGCTTGCGGCTTAGCGGTCTCCTGCACAGCCGAGTGAAAGTCCCTGATTCCCACGGTAGGCGGGCGGCGCGGTCAGGTCAAGCGTCAGTAACCGCTCGAAGGCCCTCGGCATCCAACGAAAGACTGCCGCTCGCGGTGTAACAGCCGGGCAGATCGCTTCGCCGCCAGCGGGGCGAGCGGTACAATAGGCGAGGGACCGAACGTCGGTCCCACGATTTTCGAGGTGAAGGAGAGAGGCGATGTCCGAGAACCCTATCCCTGCTCCCTCCCGGGTGCGCTCCTGGGCTGTTGGCCTACTAATGGCCGGCGTGCTGGGAGTGGCTGGCTTCGCCCTGGTGATGCTCTTCGTCGGCAATCGGCCTCCCGAAGCGCGCGCACTGGACAATGCCGCCAGGGATAAGGAACAGAAGTTCGATCCCGCTCCCGAACTGGAGGGCGGCACCGACTGGCTCAACACGGCCGCTCCGATTCGCTTGAAGGACCTTAGGGGCAAGTTCGTCCTGCTCGATTTCTGGACGTACTGCTGCATCAACTGCATCCACACGCTGCCGGACCTTGCCCGGCTCGAAAAGAAGTACGGCAATCAACTTGTCGTCATCGGCGTTCACGCCGCCAAGTTCGACAACGAGAAGGACTCCGAGGCCATCCGCAAGGCCGTCCTTCGCTACGAGATCGAACATCCAGTCGTCAACGATCCCGAGATGAAGATCTGGGACAGCTATCACGCCAGTGCCTGGCCGACCCTGGCCCTGATCGATCCCGAAGGCAACCACATGGGCAACGCCTCCGGCGAGGGTAACTTTGAATTGATCGACTCGTACCTCACCAAGTACATCCCGAAGTTCCGCGAGAAGAAGCTCCTCAACGAGAAGCCGATCAAGTTTGAACTGGCCCGCTTCAGTGAGACAGGCCAGAGTCCCCTCTTCTTCCCCGGCAAGGTGTTGGCCGATCAGGCGTCGAATCGGCTGTTCATCGCCGATAGCACGCATCACCGCATTGTCATTACGAATCTCGACGGCAAGAAGATCGCCGTGGCCGGTATCGGCAAGCCCGGCAAGGAAGACGGGGCCTTCGACAAGGCATCCTTCGACGATCCGCAGGGGCTCGCCGTCAAGGGCGACCTCCTCTATGTCGCGGACCGCAAGAACCACCTCATCCGCGAACTGGATATGAAGAGGCTCAAGGTGCGGACCGTCGCGGGGACCGGTAAGCAGGGCAATCGCCGCCTCGAAAGCGGCAAGCCTCTCGAGATCGGCCTCAATAGTCCCTGGGACCTGGCGCTGGTCGGCGACGATCTTTACATTGCGATGGCCGGCTTCCATCAGATCTGGAAGTTCGATCTGAAGAACGAGCAACTGAAGCTCCATGCCGGCTCCGGTCGCGAGAACCTCCTGGACGGCGGGCTGTTTCGTTCTCAGTTCGCCCAGCCGAGTGGACTGGCGACCGATGGCAAAACGCTTTATGTGGCGGATAGCGAAGTCAGCGCGGTCCGGACCGTGCCCCTGGACGAGGACGGCGAGGTGAACACACTCGTCGGCAGGGGGTTGTTCAAGTTCGGCGACGTCGATGGCACGGCCGAGCAGGTGAGGTTGCAGCACGCTCTGGGCGTGGCCTTCAAGGAGGGCAAGGTCTATATCGCGGACACCTACAACAGCAAGATCAAGGTCCTCGATCCGAAAACGAAAGAGTGCAAAACGTTCCTGGGGGGCCAGGGCGACGGCTGGGTCGGCGGACCGCTGTTTCTGGAGCCGGCCGGCCTCAGTTTCGCGGGCGAGAAGCTCTATGTCGCCGACACCAACGCCCATCGCATTCGGGTCGTCGATCTGAAGACGAAGAAGGTTTCAACGCTGAAGCTCGACGGCGTGGAAGCGCCGAAGTTGCCGTGATTCCCTGCCGAC
>JBBRIK010000968.1:0-3238 GCA_038221045.1 Gemmatales bacterium | reverse complement strand
CGTCCTGAATGAGGCGGACACGATTAGGAGGCATCGCATGGCCACTCTCGAACGCGCGATTGAACTGGCGGCCCATCACCACGCGGGACAGACTGATAAGAGCGGAGGAGCTTACATTCTCCATCCGCTCCGCATGATGATGGCCTGCCAGAGCAACAACGCGAAAATCGTCGCCATTCTCCACGACACGATCGAGGACACCGATCTAACCGAGGCGGACCTGCGCCGGGAAGGCTTCAGCGACGAGGTCATTGTCGCCGTTCTGGGCGTCACTCGCCGCGATGACGAAACCTACACCGACTTTGTCATCCGCGCGTCTCGGATCGAGCTGGCAAGAGAGGTAAAGCTCGCGGACCTTGCCGACAATACCCGTCTCGATCGGACCCTTCTCACTCCCGCATCGGTCGAAAAGGACATGAAACGGACGCGGCGCTACCTGCTCGCCTACAAATTCCTCACCGGCCAGCACACCGAAACCGAGTATCGCGCCGCGATGGGGGACGCCTGATCCGCGCGCAAGCTCCATTCTTCTTCTCGTTCTCCCGATGTAGACGGTCACAACCTGAGAAACGAGAGGAAAAGACTCATGTTCGCCACAAGCAAAACGGTGTTGATCGCGACGGCAGCTCTGGTCGGCCTCGCGGGTGGAACGGCCAAGGCCCAGCACTACTACAGGGAGTATCGCACCGCGCGGCCCGTCGTCGAGTATCGCACCTACCGGCCTGTCGTGGTCGTCGCCGAGCCTCTCGTCTACGTCTCCACGCGGCACGAGACCATCGACCGTCTTTCTCGACGCCTGGAGCGCGACGCTCGCATCCTGAATCGCGAGACCGACACGCACTTCCGCAGGACGCCCAGTTACCGCGTATTCGAGTCGCAGGTCGATGAGATCGTCCGCCTGTCCGACCACATTCACGATGTCGCCCATCGCGGTGGCAGATTGCATCACCTGCGAGACGACGTCGCCCGGCTCAACAGTCTCTTCCGCTCGTCGGCACGGCTGTTCGACAGCATGGCCGAGGGATGCCGGCTCGACCGAGAGACCGTCATCCATATCCGTGTCAGCCTCGACCGCGTCGGGCAAGACATCGCCGTCCTGCGAAGCGAACTGTACTAAGAGTATCTCCAGGCAAGGGAGAAGACTCCGGAAGGCCAGCACCTTCCGGGGTCTTGTCGTCTTTGCCGCCGCCCCTTCAATGAACCTCGTTCGGCTGGAATCCTTTCTCTGGGAGAGCGAGCGATGTTCCTGATTCCGTTGATCCTCATGTTTGCTCCCGAGCCACCGAAGCAGCCCGACTTCTCGCGCTGGGAGAAAGCGATCGAGGCGTTCGAGAAGCAAGATCAGACGAAACCTCCTCCGCAAAACGGCGTCCTGTTCGCGGGCAGTTCGAGTATCGTCCGCTGGCCGCTGCCAAAGTATTTCCCGATGCTGGACGCCATCAATCGCGGCTTCGGCGGTTCTGGGCTGGCCGACTCGATCCACTTCGCGCCGCGCCTCATCACGAAACACAAACCGCGCGTCGTCGTCCTTTACGCCGGCGACAACGACATCGCCTCGGGCAAGACGCCGGAGCAGGTCGCGTCTGATTTTCGCGAGTTCGTCCGGGTTGTTCACAAGGAACTACCGAAGACGAAGATCGTCTTCCTCTCGATCAAGCCAAGCCTCGCGCGCTGGAAGTTGTGGGACAAGATGACCCAGGCGAACAAGCTGATCGCGGAGCAGTGTGCGAAGGACGAGCACTTGACCTTTCTCGACGTGGGTCCGCCGATGCTCGGCGACGACGGCAAGCCGAAGCCGGAACTGTTCGCGCCCGATGGCCTGCACCTCAGCGAGAAGGGCTACGAGTTGTGGACGGCGCTGCTGAAACCTCATGTCAAATAGGTTGAGACCCCTTCTTGCTGCTTGCGGCTTTGCAAAAGGCCGCTACGCCGCAAGCGGTAAGAAGGGATGCCGTTGGTCAGCGCAACAGTTCGATCACTTCACCAATGCCCTGATCGCCGTCGAGTTCTCGGCCCATCGGCGACAGGGCGAGATACTGCTGGCGCACGCGATTGACCAGGCCGCAATCGAGCGGGTCGCCGCCATGAACGCCGACATGGGCCAACGTCATCACGGCCGTCTTCAGCACGTTGGCGCGAACGCGGCGCGTCTGGGGGACCCAGCGGCCCGGATGCAAATGGACGTAGCGCTCCTCGTCATCCGCGACGCGCAACACCCAGCGCGAGCCGTCCTCGAGTTCGACCATGCTGTAGCCGCCCTGGCTCTCGACCCAGACGCGAAAGGGGTGGCGCTCGAGCCGGCCGTCGCGCTCCAGTTGCTCCACGACGAGCGCTGCCAGTGCTGCCGGCGAGAAACGCCCGACGTACAGATCCATTAGCTTCGCGCCGATCACGACCATTTCGCGAGCCAGTCCGGCGAGAGACGAGGGGCCGCGACGCACATACTCGGCGATGCGATGCCGCAGCGCCCCGGCATGATGCTTCCAGGTGTTGAAAAGGACCGGAGGAGCGGGCGCCGCGAAGGGAGAAGGGGGGTCTACAGTCGAGGAGACGAGGGATGGCATGACGAGGTATTCCTCCTGAAGTTGCGGTCTTCTCAGAAAGACTCGCGGGAGGAACGACAGGTTCGCGTCAGTATCGCAGAGCAGGCGGGAGATCGTGCGCGGTGGTGCGATAGCGCGTCGCCTCACGGCTGAGGACCTTGCTCAGGACATACAGCAGGATCGGGAACAGGATGAAGTCGAGCAGCCAGCCGACAAACGGCACACTGCCGATAATCATGCGCGACGCGACGATGGCGACAATCAGCAGTGGGATCAGCACGCGCGACTGCCAACTCATGCGATAGCGCGGATCGAAGTACATGCGCGGAATGGCCCGCATCTCCGCGATGATCTCGAAGAGGAGCCAGGGCTCATGGCGCAGCGAGTACCCCGGCCGTGAGGGTGACGATGGGGGAGGTGGGGCTGCTTCCTTGATCGGAGCCGGCGGATGCGGGGCCTTGACGATGCCTTCGGCGGCCGGCGTTGTTTCAGAGTGGGGCGGCAGTTCGAGGTGAAGCGTGGCGATGATGTCCTCCAGACGGCGCACACGTTCTTCAAGAGACGTGGATAAGGGAGCGATCTCCCGAGGAAGTGAGGGGGCATCGCCGGTCGATCCTTCAAACTCGGTCTCTGCCTGGACCTCCGCTTCCGGTTGCGGCCCGTCCAACTGTGTTTTGGCGGCGACCATGACGACC
>JBBRIK010000967.1:0-3238 GCA_038221045.1 Gemmatales bacterium | reverse complement strand
TTGGCGCCGTGTTTGCGCTGTTGCGGCAAGTTAAGGGGGAGCGGTGCGCGCCGAGGGTTGGGTTGAGGCCGAAAAGGCTTCAATCCAGCAAAGAGCAGAGAGCATGCGGGAGTGCAGACGAATTCTCAGACACGCTCCTAGGCCAGGAGTACGAGACGCAACAGGCCATCCCTCTTTTAGAGGAGGCCCTGGCCGAACCAGCCCGCGAAGGTCGAAGGCGGCATGGGAAACTGGTCGGGCCGGCACCGGCTCGCTGAAGTGGCTGGCGGCAAACGGGATCGCCCTGAAGAAGTGCGTGATCCCCTCGCCGGGCGGCGTGGCGGTGTTCCACCACGCCAGCGCGAGTGAATAAGAGTGGCAGATCTGGTACGAGGGTGGCCGCGTACAGGCGGCTGCCATCAATTCAGATGAGCGAAGCGCCGCCTTCGGCCTGCTGGCGCGGAGATGCGGTGCTCGGGAGGTGACCGTGACGACGCGATATCGCGAGCCGTCTTCGGTGGGCCGCAGGATCGCGGAATTACGCGGCAATGACACACAGCGGGAGGTGGCCCACAGGGCCGCGCTATCCTTGGATCTGCTGAAGTCCATCGAGCAGGGTCGCCGTACCCCGACCCTGCTGACTCTTCAGAAGCTGGCCGCCGCCCTCCGCACGACGGTAGCCGATCTGGTCTGGGACGTCGAGGCGGCCCCACCATCCAACGAGGATTGATTGGTTGGCCGAGGAGAGTACGCAAGGTACTCGTTTCCCGAAACTGCAGGAAGGAGCAGCATTATCGAACCCGCCCGTTGTCAAACAGGAGGAGTTAGAGATGGGGGAGTATCACGGGCCCATGTCGGAATACGAGTTTCTCCGGCTGCCGCGACACCTGGGCTGGCGCTACCACCACGCAGGGGACTACACCCGCGTTTGGCCGGCCCACGTCTACGCGACGGTTGTCCTCGATCTTCAGCCGCTGCCGCCGGTCGTGGGCATCGCCATCCGGCCGCTGGAGCGGTCAGACCGGCAGCACCTTCCGCCGCTGTACGCCCTTTCGATGCGTCCCGAGGACGTGGGGCCTGCGGAGGAGACCGACCCCTTGGACTGGGCCCGCGCCTGCCTCGACGACTTCTTCCAGGACGACGAGCACCCGCCGCTGCCCTGCTCCTGCGTGGCCATCGACACTGCTGGCTTCCTCGGGGCCGCCCTCGTCGCACATGCGGGAAAGGGGCCGGTCCTCGATACCATCATGGCCCATCCGCAAGCCCGGCGTCGCGGCGTTGCGACTGCCTTGCTGGAGCACGTCGTCGCCCGGCTGTTGACCGAAGGCGAGACGAGGCTGTTCAGCCGCTACTCGGTCGGCAATGAATCCGCCGTTGCCTGGCACACCCGCAACGGCTTTCAGGAGTTGCCGGATCTTACGGTCGCTGGCCATCGGGCTACGGTCTACGGGGCCGAACTGGAGCGGCGGAAGCGGCTGGGAGCCGTTTCCGAGGCGGAGCTGTCTCGTCTGGCTACCCGCTGGCAGGAGGAATTCGACTGTCTGCGCAGCCTGGCCGGCCCCGATCGCTGGTGTCCGCTTGTTGAGGTCGACGCGTCTTGCGACTGACGGTACTCGATGACGAACGCACTGCACGTGCAGTTGCGCCCCCCAGGACCCTGAGTGGCAGGGACCTGGGCGAGGAGTTTATATCACCGGCAGGGCCATCTTCGGATTGGCCTTCCCAGAAGAGGAGGATGTTCATGAGCACGCTACTACACCTCGACCTGCAAGCCTGCCGGGACCGCGACTACTTCCGCGGCCCGATGATCAAGCACCCGCTGCTCGTCGCCCCGGACGACCCGGCTGAGTATGAATCCCTCAACGAACAGTATGCGGAGGGGAAGGCCCGCTTCGACGCCGCAGTCGCTCAGGGCGACTGGGGGGCCGCACTCCTGTGCCTGCCTTATCACGGGCGGTGGCAGTTCCTCCATGAGCACCGCGACAAGTTCTCGCCGTGGCCCTTCTGGCAGCACGTTCGCAACTGCTGGGGGAACGCCTACCACTTTTGGGACGTCCGGGAACTCATCCCCGATCTCCTCAACCACCATCCCGAGTACCGCAAGCATTTCATGCTGTACGACGAGCCGGAGTGCATGGACCGCCTGCCGGCCCAGTTCCGCGTCTTCCGCGGCTGTATGCGCGGCGCCCCCCCCAGGGCTGGTCCTGGTCGCTCAGTTTCACCTGCGCCTGCCGCTACGCCCGCCACTACGACCGGGACGTTGCCGACCGGATCGCCGACCGCACCGACCCGCACGCCGCCGCCCGCTACGCCGGCTACCGGTCGCAGGTCGTCACGGGACTTGTCGACAAGCAGGACGTGGTCGGGGTTCTGGAGTTCGACCTCGGCCACGAGATCGTCGTGGATCCGGCCAGGGTCCGCAACGTGCAGCGGATCCCGCACCGCTCCCCGGCCAGGGACACGCCCGAGCTTCCCGCGGCCGGCGAGTTGACCAGATCAGGTGGGCGGTGGTAGGATAGTGGAGTGTTGTGACAACAGTCATCGCACGTCCTGCGACAGGGAGGTCGCCATGCTAGTCCCGCACCCGGCCGATCCTTACCGTCCCCCTGACTGGCGACACCTGCGCTGCGAGTATCTTGTGGCCCGTGACGAGCGTCCCGCTGATGATGAGGACGAAGCAACGCTCGGCGGCTGGCAATACCTGATTGACCTGCATCGCTGCCAGGACGACGAACAACGAGACGAGTTGGCCGACAACCACCCTGGACTCCATGCCGCCCACGTCCTCCGCGGCAGGACCGACGACTTCCGTCGGGTGGGGCTTGAGGGCTATTTGCTCGCGCGAGCCCTTCCCGAGGAAACCGACATGCGGTTCGGACTGTCGGCGGGGACGTCCCGCGCTTACATGGAGCAGTTCTTTGACGTCCGCGATTGCCTCCACGCCCGCGATTACGTCGTCAACGTGATCCTCCGCCTCAATGCCCGTCCGCTTGATGAACGGGATGCCGAGACTTTCATCCGGTTTTACGGTTACATCGGCGGCAAACATCTCGTCGATGCCGTGATCGACTTTTACTACCACCCCATTGCCCTGCCGCTTCTGATGAAAACAATCTCTGTCGAGGAGCTGCGGATGCTTCGTCAGCGGCTGCAGATCCGCACGGCGATTCTGGCCGATTGCATCCCCGATGACACTCCCCATCTGCGGAAGTTTCTGGAACTCATGCTGGTCTGCGAGCGAAAAGTAGCTGATCGGTCC
>JBBRIK010000966.1:0-3243 GCA_038221045.1 Gemmatales bacterium | reverse complement strand
CAGCGCCAACCCACCGAGGGTCATGATGTTCATGCTGTTGCCGGTGAAGTAGAGGCCGATGAATGCCGTCAGCACCGAGAGCGGGATGGCCAACGCGATGATCAGCGTGGATCGGAAATTGCCCAGGAAGACCAGGATCATGACGATCGCCAGCGCACCGCCTATGAGGGTTTCTTCCTCAAGTCCGCGGATGGCATGCTTCACATAAACAGATTGATCGAAGGTGACAGCGAGGTTCACGCCTTTGGGGAGACGCTCCAGGATCGGCGGGAGCATCGCCTTGAGGGAGTCTACGATCTGCACCGTGTTCGCGCCGGGCTGACGGTAAATGGGAATGTAAACCTGTCGCCGGCCGTTCACCCGCACGATGTTGGTCTGGATCGCGGAGGAATCCTTCGCCTGCGCCACGTCCTTGACGAACACGGTCGCCTGCCCATCGAGCTTGACGGGAATATCGTTCAGTTCTTCAACCTGATTGACCATCCCATTCGCGTTGATCTGATAGTCGATGTCCCCGAATTTCGCGCTGCCCGTCGGGATCATCGTGTTGTATTTCTGGACCGCCTGCACAACGTCCATCGGCGAGAGATTCCGCGCCTGGAGTTGTTGGGGATCGACGTAGGTGAGGATGCGGCGGAGCTTTCCGCCGTAGACGGCCGGAGCGATCACTCCCGGAATACCCTGCAACCGATTCCGCAGCTCAAAATAGGCGATGTCGTAGAGTCGTTTCTCATCGAAGCTGTCGCTGTAGACGGTGAGCAGACACAGCGGCGTTGTAGCGGTCGGGTCGAACGGCATGACCATCGGCGGGATCGTTCCCGGAGGCAGATAGTACAGGTCGCTCATCGCCAGCGAGGTGACCTGCGACATGGCGGTGTTGGGGTCGATGTCCTCGCGGAAGAAGTCCTTGACCACCGACACCCCGATCATGCTCTTGGCTTCCTGCCGGGCCACGCCATTGGCCTGCCCAGTCCAACGCTCCAGGCGGCTGGTGATATCCTTCTCCATGATCTCGGCGGGCATGCCGGGGTAGAAGGTGAGGATCTGAACAGCCGGCGTCTTGAACATCGGGAGGATGTCGGTAGGGAGACGGAGCACCGCGGTGACGCCGATCAGCACCACCGCCAGCGCCAGCACGATGACTAGGTAAGGGTTCTTTAGCGCGCTGCGGACCAAGCCCATGGCTCAAGCCTCCTGCTCCATCACTGCGGCACCAGTTCATCCAACTCTTGCTCCGGCAACATGCCCACTGCGGCATACACCAGCCCGTCGCGATGACTGGCGACGATCGTGTGTCCTTTGCACTCATCCGCCCAATGCGTCCCCCGATTTCGCATACCGCGCAAGTCCGATGGCTGACCGGCCAGTATCAGAAGCGATGCGGGAGCGCGCGGTGTCTCGTACAGCACGAGTGCCGCCGTCCGCCCGGACAGCGTGCATCTGCGCGCACCGACCAGCTTGCATTGGCCGTGCATTACTGGAAGCTGCGCCGGGAGGTCCATCTCGCGATGAATCCATGAAGCCACTGCGGCGGCGTCGCCGGAAGCGATCTCCACAGGCCGACCGCGATTCAGGAACTCCTGGTAATCGTCCACGATTAGGCTGGAAGAAATCAGCGATGAGATCGTGCTGGGCCTCGCACGATGGACGTGCCACCACAGGCCAGCAACGCTAATGATCGCCAGCACGGACGCGGCCCATGCCGCGTTTTTCCATCGCCACCAAACCGCGTCGCGCGAGCTGGGTGATGAAGACAGAATCCGGGTCAATTCGGCGTCTTCCGTCCCGGTCTCCGGCATGCCGGGCGCGAGAGAGAGCTTCAGTTGCTTGCGGATCTCATGCTCAATTTCCGCCTCGTGAACGCAGTCGCAGCAGTGGTCCAAGTGCCGCTGCACTTCGATACTAAGCGCGCCATCGAGTTCGTTATCGAGGAACGCGAAGAGCAGTTCTCGCACTTCACGACAGGTCATGGCGTCTTACCCCCCGATGACATCTTGAGCCGAGATGAGTCCGACAGCCGCTGCCGCAGAAACGTTCTCGCCCGCCCGATCCGCGACATGACTGTCCCGACGGGGCAATCGAGAATCTCGGCGATCTCCCGGTAGCTCAGATCACCGGCAACCGAGAGGATGAGAACTTCGCGATACCGAGGTTCCAATGCGTCGAGGGCCGCGGCGACGTGGTCTTCAAGAAACTGGCGGAACTGCTGCTCCGGCATGGCCGACAACGGTGGAAGCGCCTCACCGGGATCGGGTGCGAGCAATTCCGTCAACTCAACTTCCAGCGACAGGTTCAGGCGAATCTTTGATGCCGAGGATCGCCGCCATTCGAGTGCGATGTTTCGCATAATCACAAATAGCCATGCAGGCCGGTAGCTCTTCTCGGCGGTGGGCGCGAAACTTCGCCATGCGCGCAGGAGCGTCTCCTGAACAAGGTCCTGGGCGTCGTGGGAACTGCGTGCGTACTGCTTCGCGACGGCATTCAGCCGCTGCCATGAGGGACGAACCAGTTCCAGGAAAAGTTGCTTGTGCAGCTTCATGTCGCGGACACGGTTTTCCTAATGCTAGGAACGAAGCGGACGGGCACTTTCATCCCGCCGGGGTCCGAACAGATGCCGCGAGGCGCTTGCGGACGGCTTGCGGGCATGGCGAGAGCGATACAGCTCTATTTGGCATCGGCAGGTCGGGATGTTCCAGCGTGTAAAAACAGCAACATCAGCTTCTTGGATGCCTCCCGCTCCCTTGGATCGGCTCCGAAATCAGGCGGAACAAAGACATCCGGTTGGATAGCGGTAGCCGGATCGAGCCGGCGTACAGGTATGCCGAGCTTCTCCGCTGATGCGGTTGTCTGGCCGACCAGTTGCAATGTCGGCTTCGAATTGACGCCTATTCCCACAACTGCGACTGATGCCGACGCAGTGCTTTTGGCCATGAACTCCTTGATCGGCAACGGTGCCGGCTGCTCGCGCGAGGGGAGCGTGAACACCAACCGAGCGCGATCAGTCCGAACGCTGATAGTGCCCTTCTCGTCGTCGACGCTTGCGTCTTGTAGCTTGCGCAACGCCACCCGGAGAATCGGAGCAAAGTCCAGGTTCACCTGCGCCGCTCGGGCGGGACAGTTCAAGGACCCGCTGGCGCATGAATCATTGACGAGCTCAAAGCGGCTGCTGGCGGCGGAGCGGTCGTTGCTGACGGACGTCTTCACCGGCGGCGACAACTTCGTGCAGGGCGTGAGCCTGATCTG
>JBBRIK010000965.1:0-3252 GCA_038221045.1 Gemmatales bacterium | reverse complement strand
CGGTCGTCGCCCGGTATCGCAGCGACGTCGTGTTGGTGCCGACGGAGAAGTTCCAATACACCGACGTGGCGCCGAGCCAGATGATCGGCGTGGCGGCCGGGTTGATTCCGTTCCTTGAACACGACGACGCGAACCGGGCGCTCATGGGTTCCAACATGCAGCGCCAGGCGGTGCCGTTGCTGGTGCCGGAGCCGCCTCTCGTCTCGACCGGGCTCGAAAAAGCCGTCGCCATGAACAGCGGCATGGTCGTCAAGGCCGCGAAGGCCGGCACAATCACCTACGTCGATTCCGAACGGATCTTCGTCGATGAACGCGAGTACGTCCTGCGCAAGTACACCGGCCTGAACGAGCATACCTGCCTCAATCAGAAGCCGGTCATCAAGATGGGCCAGAAGGTCGCCAAGGGGCAACTGCTCGCGGATGGAGCCGCCACGACGAACGGCGAACTGGCGCTGGGTCGCAACGTCCTGGTCGCGTTCATGTCGTGGGACGGCTACAACTTCGAGGATGCGATCATCATCAGCGAACGGCTGGTGAAGAACGACACCTACACCTCGATTCACATCGAGGAGTTCGAGATCGAGATCCGCGAAACGAAGCTCGGCAAGGAAGAGTTCACCCGCGACATTCCCAACGTGCCGCCCAAGGCGCTGCAGAACCTCGACGATTATGGCATCGTCCATATCGGCACCTTCGTCAGTCCGGGCGACATCCTGGTCGGCAAGGTCAGCCCGAAGTCGAAGAGCGAACTGACCCCGGAAGAGAAGTTGCTGCACGCGATCTTCGGCCGGGCCGGCGAGGACGTCAAGAACGACAGCCTCGACGTGCCGTCGGGCGTGGAAGGCATCGTCATCCACACGCAGCGCTTCTCGCGCAAGGCCGCCCTGACCGAAGACGAGAAGAAGAAGGTCGAGAAGGTGACGAAGGACCTCGAGCAGTCTTACAACGAGAAGATCGCCGGTCAGTTCCGCTCACTGATTCAGCAACTGGCGGAAGTCCTCGACAAGAAGGAACTGCGCGACACCGTCACCAACAAGGCCCTGGCGGCCGACAAGGACGACAAGGTCCTCGTCGAGCAGGCCCGGACCTTCAAGTTGGACCACCTCGACGTCCGCACGCCGGACCGGCTGAAGAAGTGCAAGGAGATCTGGGAGCGGCACGCGGATCGGCTCACGTTCCTGCTCGACGAGCAGGAGCGGAAGCTGAACTCGCTGAAGCGCGGCGACGAGCTGCCGTCGGGCGTGCAGCAGATGGTGAAGGTGTACGTCGCGACGAAGCGGGTGATCTCGGTCGGCGACAAGATGGCGGGCCGGCACGGCAACAAGGGCGTTATCTCGAAGATCCTGCCCGAAGAGGACATGCCGTTCCTGCCGGACGGCACGGCGGTTGACATTCTGCTCAATCCGCTGGGCGTTCCATCGCGTATGAACGTCGGCCAGATTCTGGAGACGCACCTGGGCTGGGCGTCGCAGCGTCTGGGCTTCCGGTCCGTCACGCCGGTCTTCGACGGAGCGACGGAGGAGGAGATTCGCGAGTGTCTCAAGGAGGCGAACATCGACGTATCGGGCAAGGTCATCCTCTACGATGGCCGAACCGGCGAAAAGTTCGAGCAGCGGGTGACGGTCGGCTACATCTACATGCTGAAACTGCATCACCTCGTCGATGACAAGGTACATGCCCGCGCCACGGGTCCGTACTCGCTCATCACCCAGCAGCCGCTGGGCGGCAAGGCTCGCTTCGGCGGCCAGCGTTTCGGCGAGATGGAAGTGTGGGCGCTGGAAGCGTATGGCGCGGCCTTCATCCTGCAAGAGCTGCTCACGGTCAAGTCGGACGACGTCGAGGGCCGGACGAAGATCTACGAATCGATGGTCAATGGCGAGAACACCCTCGAAGCCGGCACGCCCGCCAGTTTCGACGTTCTGACCAACGAGATTCGCGGCCTGGGCCTGAATATGCAACTGGAGAAGAAGAGAAGCTAACCGGAATGATGAATGATGAATGATGAATGATGAATGAAGCTCGTTGTCTTCATTCATCATTCATCATTCATCATTCATCATTCCGCACTGGGAGGGCTATTCAATGACCGCCACCGCCGGTGACAATCTGAGCTACGACCGGATCAACGACTACGGGTCGGTTCGGATCAGCCTGGCCAGCCCGCACGACATCAGGAGCTGGTCGTTCGGCGAGGTCAAGAAACCCGAGACGATCAACTACCGCACCTACCGGCCCGAGAAAGACGGCCTGTTCTGCGAACGCATCTTCGGGCCGGAAAAAGACTGGGAATGCGCCTGCGGCAAGTACCGCGGCTTGAAATACAAGGGGATGATCTGCGACCGCTGCGGCGTCAAGGTGACGCACAGCCGGGTCCGGCGCAAGCGCATGGGCCACATCGAACTGGCCGCGCCCGTCGTTCACATCTGGTTCTTCAAGGCGATGCCGTCGCGCCTCGGCACGCTGCTCGACATGAAGACGACGTCGCTGGAAAAGATCATCTATTTCCAGGACTACGTCGTCCTCGAGCCGAAAGAGACGGAACTCAAGGCCAGGCAACTGCTCACCGAGGACCTGTACCGCGAGGCGCGCGAGAAGTACGGCGACACGGGCTTTGACGCCGACATGGGCGCGGAGGCCATCCGCAAACTGCTCGGCAAACTCGATCTCGTCAAACTGTCCGAGGAACTCCGCGACAAGCTCGCCGCCGAGAACGCCAAGGAGAAGTCGAGCAAGCAGAAACTACGCGACTACGTCAAGCGGCTCAAGGTGGTCGAGTCCCTGCGCGACTCGGGGCTCGGCGGGCCGCAGAACAAGCCCGAATGGATGGTCCTGGAGTGCATCCCGGTCATCCCGCCGGACCTCCGGCCACTCGTGTTGCTCGACAGCGGCAACTTCGCCACCAGCGATCTGAACGACCTCTATCGCCGTATCATCAACCGCAACAACCGGCTCAAGAAGCTGGTCGATCTGAACGCCCCCGAGGTCATCATCCGCAATGAGAAGCGGATGCTCCAGCAGTCCGTCGATGCCCTGTTCGACAACAATCGCTGCAAGCGGCCGGTGCTGGGCAGCAGCAATCGGCCTCTGAAGTCGCTCACCGACATGATCAAGGGCAAGCAGGGCCGCTTCCGCGAAAACCTGCTCGGCAAGCGGGTCGATTATTCGGCTCGTTCCGTGATCGTGGTCGGTCCCCGCCTCCGGCTGCATCAATGCGGTCTGCCGAACAAGATTGCGCTGGAACACTATCAGCCG
>JBBRIK010000964.1:0-3255 GCA_038221045.1 Gemmatales bacterium | reverse complement strand
GCGAACGGCTTTCTCGAAGACACCCGAGAGCAAGCGAATCTTTGCCCTGATGGACAGTCTGCCGCAGCCGGCAGTGAAGGATTTCCCCGAGTTACTGGCGACGGCGAATGGGGCGATCAGTGTGCGTCTGCCGCGTTCGGTGCACGCGGCTCTTCTGGCGGAGGCGAAGGCCGAAGGGGTCAGTCTAAACCAGCTCTGCCTGTCAAAGCTCGTCGCGCAGTTGCGAGCGGTCGTTTAGCCATCAGCGGGAATCGGATTCGGTACACGACACCTTTCGTCTTCCAACTTCGTCGCTACTTCGGCAGCTGGCTTATCAACGACCTGGCAAAGTCCATGATCCACTGCCGTTGCTCACTCGTTTCGGGAACGGAGCAACCACGCGCTGCGCCTACCCGTTGCATGGCTCCCGCCGGATCGAGGCCCGACAGGACAAGCAGGCAAATCGCGACCAGTGCCGCTCGCCCGATCCCCTGGCGGCAATGAATGGCGATGTTCTTCCCGTCCCCGAGTTGCTCCGCGAGGGTCGTCACCCGGTCCGCGAAGGCTTCCTTCGATGATGGAACCGCGCGGTCCCCGATCGGGAAAGACAGGAACTGGATACCGTTGGCCCGACACAGTGCTTCTTCCTCCGCCAGGTTCAACTCCGCCATTTCGTCGGGCATGAGGAGCGAGAGAACCACTTCGACGCCGGACCCTCGCCACGACTGAATTTCATCCTCCAACCAGTCGCCGCCGCGTGGGCGCGGCATGATTGCCAATCTTCCAGGCCATGGCCCCTCGATCCAGAACAGTTCTGTCCGCATGGGTTCTCCTCTTGCTCCAGGGTAAGGCCCATGAAAGTAACCCTCCGATATCGGGAAGATCCATCAGCATCGAAGGGCAAGCGCCCCCGCTCACCATTTTCGCTGAACAGACTCTTGATGTGTCAGGGCCCGACCGGACCCTCGCGTCTCCGTCAGCCCTTGGTGAGCGATGAGTGCATATCCTTGAGGGTTTCGCTGACGTCCCTCTCGATGGACTGAGTGTCGGGGCCGACGCCGCCGGCCTTCAGGCGAAGGTGCAAGCGCTCCATGTCCTTACGAAGTTCCTGGAAGACCTCGGTGAAGGCGACCGCGATGTCGTCCGCCTCCAGCAGAGCGATGGCCCTCGCCGCATCCTCGATCGTACCCCGTTGCTTGTCGGCCAACTGGCGGAAGGCTTGCAGATCTTCGGGGCGCGGCTTCTTGGCTGGCGTCCCTTGGATGATCTTGTGCAACTCTGTGGTACGCTCGTTGACTGCGGTCTGCATGTCAATCATCTTCTGGACCCGATGCGCAAGGCCTGTCAAGATGCGTTCGGTCTTCTCTTCCTGAGTCCGGTTCGCCTTCTCGACATCGTCCGCTTGACGACCCCGAGGGTCGTCTCCTGCCCTGGATTCGCACAGGCCGATTGCCCCCGCGAGAAGCAAGGCCACAAACACGCGAGACTTCATGAAATTGGCCCCTCCCGAGCCGTCAGACGCCATCGGAGTCTTTCTCCGGTGGCGTCCGACGGCTCGCCATTCTGTGCGCGCAACTAAGGTTTACCAAACGGCAGCTTTCCTTCGCCGCGAGGCTTGACTTTCCCGTACCCGCCGACTTTCTCGTAGACCCGGACGTAATCGACGACCATCTCCGCCGGGAACACGGTCGTCCTGTCCGGGTTGCCGAGAAACTTGCCGCCCACCGCCACATTCATGACGAGGTAGAACGGCTGATCGAACGGGGCCGGCCACGGATTGAGGTCGGCCTCCCTGGCCGGTTTCAACCCCTTATCGCCCTCTCTCTTGCTGCTGCTCCACCAGAACGACTGGGCCGCAGACTGCCGGCCATCGACGGTCCAGCGGATCTCGCCCGGCTCCCACTCGATCGCGTAGACGTGGAAGTCCGCAATGGTGCCCTTGTCCGGTAGGATGTAGTCCTTGCTCGCCTCGGCGTTGGCGGGCCAGCGCCCGCCGAAGTGGAGGGTGCCGAGTACCTTCGTCGGCTCCTGGCCGCGCGCCTCCATCACGTCGATCTCGCCGGAGGACGCCCAGCCGCCGTACTTCTCGTCCTGCGGCAGCATCCACAGGGCCGGCCAGATCCCCTTGCCCGTCGGCAGTTTCGCCCGAAACTCGAACTTGCCGTACTGCTGATTGAACAGTGGACTGCCGTCCTTCTTCCGCGTCTTGAGGCGGGCCGAGGTGTAGCCGCAACCGTGGAGCGACTCCTTCACCGCGCGGATGTGAAGCATGCCATCCTTGACGAAGGCGTTGTCCGGCTCGCGCGTGTAGTACTGCAACTCGTTGTTGCCCCAGCCGCTGATCCAGGTCGTCGCGTCGTAGTTGTAGAAGCCGTTGCCGATGTCGAAGTCCCACTTGGTCCTGTCGATCTCCTTGCCGTCGAACTCGTCGCTCCAGACCAATTTCCACTTGTCCGCGGCAGGCTCGGCGGCCTCGTTCGGCTGGAACCCGGTGACCCCGGCGGCGACGCCGGCGACCAGGGCAGCCCACCACCAGCGATATCGACACATGGTCTTGCTCTCCTCTTTGTGAAAGGCTTGGCCTGTCCTGACACCTTTCCTCATCGAGCCAATTTGCCCTCTCAAGGGTGAGAGGGGATTTGATCGGGAACCAGTCCGCCGACGTTTTCCAGGACGATCCGCCGAAAGGTGTCCGCACTGCCAAGGCGGCTGCGAACGTCCAGGATCTCCAGCCCCGCCAGACAACCCGCCGCATCGTAATCGGCGGCGATCCCGTCCGCCAGGTGCTGGGTACTCACAGTTGTGTCAGCGAAGACGTTGCTGAGAGCGTCGGCCTCGGCGTCGTAGATGATCTTCATGGCAGCCTCTCAGAAGAAATAGGTGTAGCAGGATCGAGGAGTACGAATACGGCCGCTTCGGCTGGGCGGCCGACCCCGAGGGCAACCGCTTCGAGCTATGGGAGCCGCGCTGACCCGGACCGGAGGCAGGGTGTCAGGCGCAGGTCCGTAGGCAACAGGGGACACTCACGATTCTTGTAAAATCATGCAAGTTCCCTGTTCTTCGCTGGCGCTCACGAGTGCAAGAACCCCGACGCACGCAGGATACCAATGATACCGACGCCCACCCAGAACACATTAAGCAGCGTGTAGGCCTTGTCTTTCTTGATGATTGCGCACCAGGAGAGCATCACCGCATCCACAGTGTTGAACGCCCAGACAAAGAGGAACGGGCTCTCCGGCCCGAGCCAACTGACGAGGGAGAAGCTGAAGATTCTCA
>JBBRIK010000963.1:0-3256 GCA_038221045.1 Gemmatales bacterium | reverse complement strand
TGAGGAGGCCGTCAATTCGCTTCAGTTCGACTTCGAGTTGCGGATACGCGGCCACTTCGCTCAGCGACTGCGACAGCACTTCTCCCTCGTAGAAGAGCAGGTTGCCCGGCACCTCGAAGATTGTCTTGCCCTTGTCCATTTTCGGGCGGGATCGGGTGAAGGCGTGAACCCGGCCATTGTTCAGGTCGATGAGCGAGATGCCCGGCTCGCGCGTCTTGATCGACTGAGACAGCGGCAGATAGTAGACGTCCTTGCTGGCGATGCCGATGCCGGAGGGCATGCCGGTTTCGACGCTCCACAATTCGGTTCCATCCGCGAGACTGATGGCGCGAGCGTAGTTGCGGCCGACGACCAGGGCCTTGCCGGCGAAGACGCCAGCGAGATAGAGATCGCCTTCCTTGCGGGAGTTCTTCCAGAGCCGGCCGCCGTCGCGCAGGTTCAGACAGTGAATCGCGGTGGCGTCCGGAGCAGTGAAGATGACCTTGCCCTCGGTGATGATGGGGGGCGTGTCGCGCCAGTTGGCAGCCGCCTGAAGCGTCGAGACCCACTGGCCGGTGGGCAACTGAATCGTGCCAGGTGCGCCCGGAATGACGGGCTGAGCGGCTTCCGCCTTGTCGCGGTAGCCGTACGCCCACACCAGGCTTGACGTCAGCAGATCGACGCCGAGAAGGCCGCCCGCGTTGGTCGGGCAGACGAGGATGCCCTCGCCATAAGCCAGATGCGCGGCATTGTACCGGCGATTGACTTCGATCGTAATCTTCTCGCGCATATCGGCCAGCCGTTGCGGCTTACCGACGACCTGTCCGGTCAAGGGATCCAGAGTCAAGAGGCGCAGTTCCTGGTCTCGTTCGTTCAGCACGAACAACTTGCCGTTGAGAGGCAGCGGCGCTCCGAGGAAGACGCTATCGGTGACATCGGTTTTGAGACCGTCCTTGGCGGGGATTTCCCAGACGAGTTTGCCGCTATCGACGTCGAACGCTTGCAGTTTGTTGTGCGTCATGCGGTCGCCGATTTCGCCGCCAGGACCGCCGCCGCCGGGCTGTCCCGGAAAGCGACCCATCTGGCTGGGGGGCGGAACCTGGAAGTCATCGATCGCGTAGACGCGCTGGTTATCGGTGCTGAGGCTGCCGACGATGGTGTTCTCGAAGAGGATCTGTTTCCGAACCCCCTGCGTCACATACGTCTGGAGCCACTGGGCGAGATGTCCGGCCGTCTTGGACTCCCTGAGCATCGCATCCATGCTCCACTTGGAGATCGAGTTCCAGTATTCGTCGCCTGCTTTCAATCCGTCCTTGGGGACCGCCTTGACGGCGCGGGCGTGAATGCCCGCCCAACTGCGATAGATCATCAACGGCACCTTGACGCCGTCGTCGCGGTTGAGCGTGGTGGCGAGCGGTGAGAAGGAGTGCAGGTGGGGCTGCTTGGAATCATCGAGAAACCTGGTTCCCTGCGCGATCCAACCGCGCGTGGTGCTTTCCGTGATGGTCTCGTGCTTCCAGTTGGGATCGAGGAAGGCCGTGCCGCCTTCACCCTGATCGGAGCGCGAGGGACCGCCGAAGGTCAGAGGCCAGTCGTAGCGTTCGCGGTTGGCGAGGAGCGACTTGCGGCCGGCGACGTAATCCTTCAATTCGTTGATCGAGTATTGCTTTTCGCCGAAAGTCAACCCGGCGACCTTGGCGTCAAGCTGCTTCCAGGCGATGTCGAGATTGCGTTTGTTTTCGCCGCCCGCGCGCTGGAAGGCGAGAGTGGCCTTGAAGAGCGTCATGGGGGCGAGCTTGTCCGCGCCGGCGCGCTGAAACAGCCGGTCGAAGCAGAGGGCGGCCGACGAATAGTTGCCGCGGTCGAGCAGGTGGGTGGCCAGCAGTTCCGTCGCTTCGAGGCCAGCGTCGGTGTAGAGATAGCGGCGCATGACGTCGGCAAGCTGCTTCGCTTCACCGTTGGTCTTGGCGTACTTGAGGGCCTCGGCGGCCACGGGGCCAAACGTCACCTTGTAGTTGTCGAGGCCAGCCTTCTCCAGATTGCCGACGAGGCGCGACGCCTCGGCCCGGACGTTGACCATGTGCCTGGTGATTTTTCCCGAAGCATCGGCGCGATCGACAGGAGCGAAGAGATCGTCGGTGCGGTCGAGCAGGGCTTGCAGGCGATCGATGGCTTTGGGCCAGTCCTTGACCTTGACGAAAACGTTGATTTCCTTGAGCCGCTCCTTGAGCGCATCCTCGGTCGGCAGGTCGAAGCCGTAGAACTCGGAGGCGGAGTCGGAACGCGGTTTGACCGGCTGTGCCGGATCGTCGATCATGACGGGCGGGCGGCGTCGAATCGGGAGTTCTCTCTGAGCGACAGCCATTTGCAGGCCAAAGGTCCCCACGAGGAGGGCCGCCAGAATGACGACAGCACGGCGCGGTCTCCACGACATTGCGTGTATCTCCATGAGAACAAAAGCCTTACGACGACCTCGCTTCCAGCCCCTGATGCAAGCGTGAAGTGAATCTCGAAGGCTGGCGGGGACTCCAGTTCAACGATGGATTGTCTCACAGGCCCAAGGGACCGGGCAAGCACAATCTCCCGTCAGAGGGCGGACAGCACCATGAGTATGACGAGTTTCCGGTCCGAGCATAACAAGGCTATCTTGCTGCTTGCGGCTTAGCGGAACTGCCCGCTAAGCCGCAAGCGGCAAGAACTCAGGACAGGATGCCGGTGATCGTCTCGCCCTGCACCAGTTCGCGCGGCTGGTTCAGATGGTTGAAGACCATCGTGGCCGGGTTGATGCCGAGAGAATGGTAGATCGTCGCGAGCAACTCACGCGGATGGACCGGATTCTCCAGCGGCGCCGACGCGGTCTTGTCCGACTTGCCGTAGACGAAGCCACGCTTGACGCCCGCTCCGGCGAGCAGTGCGGTGTAGCAGTAGGGCCAGTGATCGCGGCCATCGTCGCCGTTGGTGTTGCCACTGGTGCTGACGCCGCGCTGCGGGCTGCGGCCGAACTCGCCGACCGCCACGACCAGCGTCTCGCTCAGCAGTCCTCGTTGATCCAGGTCGGAGATCAGGGCCGTGATGCCCGAGTCGAACATCGGACCCGCCTGTGTCTTCAGCCGTGTCGTCAGACCGGCGTGGACGTCCCAGGAGTGATTGTCCGAGTTGGCGACCTTGGGCCAGTTCACCTCGACGAACCGCGTGCCGGCCTCGATCAATCGCCGGGCCAGCAGCAGACTCTGGCCGAAGGTGTTGTTGCCGTACTGGTCGCGCGTCGCCGGTTTCT
>JBBRIK010000962.1:0-3258 GCA_038221045.1 Gemmatales bacterium | reverse complement strand
GAGTTTCACAGGGAGGAACTCGATCTCGATCTCGGGCCGTTCCAGCGTCAGCGCGAAAACGTGAACGCCACTGGGCAGTCCTGCCTGATGCTGGCTGTAGTAGATCGGATCGGGATAACTGCGATGAACGGCCACCTCCTTCGTCAGCTCCACTTCGAGCGCTTCGAGGTCGGAGAAGCTGTCGAGTCCCTCCGGCTCCAGTGGTATCGTGACGAGGAAGAGCCGCCCCTGTTTCCCATCGGCCAGTTTTAGGGGCAGTGCCTCCGCCTTCGCCATCGCGGTGTAGAGCGGCACGTTTGCGATGAAGTTGACGGGAAATCCCGCGGCGGGACGATAGAACTGCGCCGTCAGCGTCGGAATGGTGTCTGCCTCACCCTCGTACGCGGCGAGCAGATGCAGGGCGCGATAGCGGGCATTGCGGACGCGGAAGGCGATCCGGCCGAGGTCGCGCATCATCGCGCCTCCCCAGCGCGAGAGCGGCCCTTCCCAGCCGTCGAACCCGCCCTCCAGCAGGCCGACGCGCAGCCAGGACGGCTTCAGGTCGATGTGATCGTTGCCTCGTTCCTCCGGCTTCGGAATCAGGAAAGGTGTCTTGCCCAGGGTGACGATCTTGCCCGCCGGAAGCAAGGCGCGATCGACTGTACTCCCCTTGAAACGCGAGGCGTTGAGGTACTCGCCCAATTCCACTGTCTCGAAGATCGGGTCTTCGGGTGGCAGAGGACGAACGCGGATCGACCCCAGTTGAGTTCCCTCGAAGAGCGTCAGTTTCAGATGCCCCGACGTTTCAAGCGTCGCGTGTTGAGCATCACGCAACAGCCGGCCGTCGAGGTACACCTGACAGGCGTTCTTGCGCAGGATGTAACGCACGGTCAGCCAGCGTTTGCCCAGAGGCGTCGTCGCGTTGAAGTCGTTCTCCGCTCGCGTTCGCACCATCTCCGGCCATGCCTTGCGGTCCGGCGGCAGGCCGCGAATGATATATGGCCCGGACGCGCCCTGCTTCTGTCCTGGCAGCGCCGGCATGCTCCAGTTGAGGGTCTCGTTGTTGGCCCCTTCGGGAGTGGCGAGCGCGAGCTTGAGGAGGTTCTCGCCGTTCTCGTCCGGCTTCTGCAATCCCGCCGCGATCCAGAACCAGACGATGCGTTTCGGCGCGAGCGCGAGGCGGAAGCGGATCGTCACCTCGGCGTCTCCAGTAATGGGAGTCAATCGCGTCAAGATGGTCGAGTTCGGCCCTGCCGACAGCAGCGGCTTGCCCTCGAAATCCGAGAGAACGTAGTCGTTCTTATCGCCATTGCGCCGGCTGATGCTCCACTTGTCGGGAACGTCGCCGAGGATGGCCGCCAGCTTCGGCGCTTCCGCATTCTGAGCGAGCATCGGCAGCGCGCTCACATGCATTGTCAGTACCACGAGAACTGTGATCCGCATGACTTCCGTCTCCTGTGGTTCCGCTTGCTCTGACATCCTCCCTCATTCGCGCGACAACCTCAAACGAACTCTTGACATTCGCTCGCGCAGAGGGTTCAATACCTAAAGAATTAGGTTCTCTTGCGGGAGGGTTGATCGTGGAGAAGGTGCCGACTCCGCGCGAGTTGGAAATCCTGAAGGTACTCTGGGAACTCGGTCCAAGCACGGTGCGGACTGTTCACGAGTATGCGTTCCAGGCCCAGCGCATCGCCTACAACACCATCCAGACCATGCTGCGGCTGATGATGGCCGAGAACAAGGAACTCGTCAGCGGCCGGCTCGAAGGGCGCTCCTTTATTTACACGCCGCTGCTGAGCCGCGACGACTACGCCTCGCGCTTTCTCGATAACGTCTTCGACGGCGCTGCCGCCGAGATGGTCCAGAGCCTGATTCGCAGCGAACGCATCTCGCCTGACGAGCTGGAACAGATGCAGTCGATGATCGACGAGGCTTGCAAGAAGAACACCGGCGTCCGAGAGGGGGCCGGTCGAGGTTCACGCTAAATTTCTGCTCCAGGGGGAGCGCCGCGCCGCCTGTGCCGGCGGGTGCCTCAGGAGTTTCTGGTCACTCATCCGATCTTTTTTCAGGAGGATTACCATGTTAGTTCGCAGTCCTCTCAAGCTCGAACAGGGCAGTCCGCGGCGCTGGTCCCTGCTGTCCGCCGGCGTCATGCTGTCGCTGGCCGTTCTCCTCGCGGGCGTTCGTCTGAGTCACGCCTCGCCCTTCGACGCCACCAAGGACGAACCGAAGAAGGACAAGGACGCCAAGAAGGAAGAGCCGAAGAAGGAGCAGCCGAAGAAGGAGCAGGACGATCCGCTCCCTGGGTTCCCGGACCTCGACGAGCTTCTGAAACGTCTGCCCGGCGGCCTGGACGACGAGACGGCCAAGCTGCTTCGCCAGCAGATGGACATGACGAGAAAGATGCTGGAGCAAATGCGCAAGCAACGCGGCGGCGCGTTGCAGCAACTTCCCGGCATCGGCGGACTCCTTCCCATTCCGCAACTTCGCGTCCCGAGAATGGGCCGCATTCCCGCCGGCGGGCAGGGCATGACCGAGCCTCGTCTGGGTGTCCGGCTGGACAAGCCGTCGGCCACGATCGTCGATCAACTCGACCTGCCGCGCGATCAGGGGATGATCGTTGAGGAAATGCGTGAGGATTCCGCCGCCGCCAAGGCGGGCCTGAAGCGCCATGACATCCTGCTCGAACTGGGCGGCAAGCCGGTCCCAAGCAATCCGCAGCAGTTGAACAAACTGTTGCAGGGAATCAAGGCCGATGAGGCCGTTGAGGCCGTCGTGATGCGCAAGAGCAAGAAGGAAACGATCAAGAACCTGAAGTTGCCCAAGGGGACACCTGAGCAGCCCGGCAATCGCAATCCGTTCCGCTTGCAGTTCGAGCAGCCGTTCGGCATCCTCAACAACGCGCTGGGTGGTTCGACCTCGGTGACCAGGACGAACGACAACTTCACGCTCCGCCATCAGGACAATGGCGTGACGATCAGCATCAAGGGTAAGGTCGAAGCCGGCAAGTCCGAACCGACCGAAATCGTCATTCAAGAGGGCGAGACGAGCGAGAAATACGAGAGCGTGGACAAGGTTCCTGAGGCGCATCGCGAGAAGGTCCGCGAGTTACTCCAGCGGGGAGGCGCGGACAAGGTTCGCCGATTCAACCTCGGTCAGTAAGCGCCAGGTTCGGAGACGAGTTGCTTGCTGACGAGCCGCGAACGCCAGGGGGCGGCTTCGTAAAACAGCCGCGCCCATTCGGGCGCGGCTCGTCAGCAAGCGGCGCGAAGGATTATC
>JBBRIK010000961.1:0-3262 GCA_038221045.1 Gemmatales bacterium | reverse complement strand
GACGAGCAAGTCGCCGGCCCGGAACCAATCGATCTGCCTCTGGAGTTAGGCGAGCAGACGCTCGAATGGGTAAAGGTCGAGTTGACCAGTCCTCTCTTTTTGCGCGGCCGCGACGGCAAAGGGCGGCGACGCCACATCGATCGGCCCAGCTTCGCGGACCTGTTGCGGTCGTCGCTGCGCACCCTGGGCCAACTCTTCGCCCTCTACGACTGCCCTCTGCCGGCGGCGTTCTCAGTCTTGAAACAGGCGGCCGAGGCCGTGCCGTTGCTCGAATCGCGCTTTGTCGGGTTTCACCAGGACCACTGGTCGAACCGCTCCGAACGGGCGCGGCCGCTCCACGGCGTCACAGGGAGCGGAGTGTATGGCCCAACTCCTGCCTCGCTCGTCCAGTGGCTCGTCTGGGGCGGGCGGGTCCACACGGGCACGGATCGTGTCGCCGGCGCGGGAGGTTGGCGGATACTGTCAGCGAAGGGCGTGCCGCTCGCATGGAGCGAGCCGAGAGCGTAAGCGACCGGAGTGCTGCGAAACCTCCGGTCGCTTACGCTCTCGGCTCGTCAAGATCGACAGCATCACCTGTCCGTGAAACCGCTCTCGACCTGCCGCGTCCGCTTCTGTACTCTCTCGCCGGATCTATCTCGGTCCAGGCTGAAGGAGCAGAAGGATGAGCGAAGGCGAAAAAGGCAAAGGCAAACTGAAAGCGGCTTTCGGCGCGGTCTTCGGCCTGATGTCCGGAGCGGCCCTGATGTACCTCACTCCGTTCATCGACAAGGTCGTCAAACCGCCCGCGCCGCTCGCGAATTTCGAGACGAGGCAAGATGGGCTGGCCGTCACCTTCCACAACCTCTCGACCAACGCCAAGAACTTGACCGGCTGGTGGGACTTCGGCGATGGCTCGCCCCTCGTCCCCATGGTCGCCGAGCAGGACGTGACCCATCCCTACACCAGGACAGGCGCCTACACCGCCAAGTTATCGGTCCGCAATGTGCTGAACGAGGCGAACGAGCGCAGCGTCGGGCTGCAGATTGACTCGACCGTCGCCGTCGAGGCGCCGCGCATTCTCTGTCTGGACGCCGTGCCGCTGACGCCGGGCGCGCTGGCACCGGCCACGTTCAAGATTGCCAGCGAAATGCAGAATACCCAGCTCGCCGTCTGGGACCTCGACGAGAGCCGGCCCCTCGAAATCGACCAGGCTTCCCCCGGCCGCCAGGAGCGCCTCGTCACCTTCTCTCGCCCCGGCAACTATGCAATCAAGCTCGCCGCCTTCAACGGACAGCAGCACGAACAGCGCTCCGTCGTCGTCAGCGTTCGGCCCGCTCCCGCCGGCGCGCTGACGGCCGTCCTCAACGTCACCGATCACGCCACCCAGGTCGAACGCAATGACCGTCACGCCTTCTTCGGCGCTTCGTTCCCGCCCGGCCAAACGGGCAAGGTCTATCACTTCGATCTGGTCGTGAACCCGACGCCCGGCTGGATGGTCGGAGACGTGCAGATTGTGTCTCCGCGCGTGGCCGGCCCGTGGATGCAGGGCCAGACGGCGATGGCGCTCGATCCCGCGACGTTCAATCCCGGCCCGGTCCGCAACCTCCAGATTCAGCGCGATGCCAAAGGCAAGTCGGTCCACCTCAGCGGTGATCTCGTCCGCAACTCGGAGAAGGAATGGCCGGCGATGAACCTGCCCATCGTCCTGCGCGAGGAGCGGAGAAAGCCGGTCACCCGGCTGGCGATGCCGGTCATGGCGCCGCTGACGCTGCCGGGCACCGCCTCGCTGATGCTGCCGCCGCTGCCGGCGGGATGGCAGGACGCGAAACGAGAAGTTCGCCTCGAAGTGCGCGATGGGACCAAGGTCGTCTGGCAGGATTCGCGCGTGCCGGTCAGCGCCATCCTGACGATGCACGGCCACCGTTATCCCCTGTCCGCGATTCAGAGCGGCGATCGGGTCCAACTGAACGTCGCCCCGTAGCAATCCGGTTCTTGCCGCTTGCGGCGTAGCGAATGGTCCGCTACGCCGCAAGGAGGGCTTCAGCGAACGAGGTCCTTCTGCAGAAAGAGCGGCAACAACAGCGAGCAGACGTAGCACACCAGCACGATCAGCACGAGCGGAACGAGCAGGTCCCATCCTTCGGCCAGGTTCAATTTCGACACCATCTTGGTCTTCCACGGCACAAAGAACGGGTGCAGGCAATAGAGCGCCAGACTGTGTCGCGCCATGAACGCGATCACCCGGTTCTCTCTCGGCCACGAATGCACCGTCAGCAACAACAGAAGCGTCGCGAGGAACACCAGGGAAGGCCGGGTGTACGTCGGCACCGCGTACTCATTGACCGTAAAGAACCCCGCATCGACATAGATGGTCCAGTCGAGCAGGGCCGTTCCGACGGCCGCTGTGGCCAGTCCGCCCATCACCAGAAGGCGGACCGCCCAGCCCGGATTCGCCTCGTGAAACCGTTTGATAAGTGTGGCCGCGAAGGGATACGGAAGGAAATTCACAGGGTTCCAGTACGAGCAGAGTTCAAACACACCTGTCCGAATCGAGACGAGAGGCATCACCGCGACCAGGGCCGTACTCAGCCCGAAGGCCAGGACGAGCCAGGTCGTGGACCAGCGCTTGGCAAAATGCGTCGCCAGGGTCACAAGGAGAAGTGACGCGAAGAAATAGTAGACGGTGTTGAAGCCTCGAAAGAGATACAGCACATAGCTTGTCGCGTCCGCAGGGAGCCAGTCCGCGTTCAGCAAACGCGGATAGTATCGAACCACATTCAGCAGCAAACCCCAGAAGACGAGCAATTTGGAAGCGCGCACGAGTTGCTTGCCCAGCCCGCGCCAGTCATAGGGCTTCAGGGCGAACAGGTAGCTCGAAATCGCGAAGAAGACGGGGACAGCCAGCAAGAGGCCATAGAAGTTGACGATGTCGGAAGGCGTGAGGACGTGAGCGGTGAAGGTGTCCTTGTCGAAGATGGACGAAGGCAGAACATGCCCCAGGTGGACCGCCACCACACAGAGCGAGAAGACGGCCCGCAAATAGTCCATCGCGGCCAGGCGAGACGCTGACATTGGCTCCCTCCATATCCAGTCGGCTGAGCGGCCGCTACTGTACTCGTCCTCCTCTCCTGGGGTCCAGAGGGAGTGTCGGGCGCAACGCCCCGGACACCCGTCTCGGTCTCCTTGACACGGCCCCTTTGGCATTGCGGTTAGCCGCGGCGCGGGGGCGTGGGGGGGGGGGGGGGGGGGGGGGGGAGCCGGACGCGCGGCCCCCCCCAGACAC
>JBBRIK010000960.1:0-3265 GCA_038221045.1 Gemmatales bacterium | reverse complement strand
TACGGATCATTTCCGCCGCCTGCTCGCCGACGAACTTCTCGGACGCGGCGTCGAACTTCAGCACCGGGCCGACGTGACACTTCAGCCCGTCGAGCTTGACGGCATTGTCCTTGAGATGATCCTGCATCCGGGCCAGCGCCTCGTTGGCCGCCTCGCTGCTTGCGAAGACCTTACCGGTAGACCCAATCTCCGTTTCCTTGCCCAGACGATAGCTGATGTTCGCCAGATGGCACAGCGCCGAGGAGTAGTGTCCCTGAAGGATATCGGCGTTGAGGTCCTGGTGCTTGCGGCTGCGCATCGCCGCCACCCAGTTGCCGAACGGATCACCGCCGACAGAGAAAGGCCGACAGAGAAAGGGGTCAGGAACCGAAAGCGCAAGGACAGAACCTCAAACTATGGATAACCGCTGCCCTTGAGTTGCACCATGACGGATGGGGACTGTAGCCTTTGCTCTGGGACAACTCGGTGTTCCTTCGCTCCTTTCCTCTCAGGAGTTCACGGCCGCCTCTTTGAGCGCACCGCGATCACTTTTCCACTCCCACCGGGGGTGTGGCGGCGAGGCAATTAACGAATCATGCTCCATGCTAATGGCTGAGCGCTGCGCAGCCAAGATCGAATTACTTCACGCCTTCATATTCCCCATCCGACTCCGCAGGGTGGATCAATGGCGTCACCGATCCGCTGAACCGGGTGACGATTTTCGCGGAGAATGTGAAGGGACTGCTCAAGCCGGCGATGGACGATCTGGGCCAATCTCTTGCGTGTGGCCCGCACCATCGCGGACCTGGAGGGAACGGACCGCTTGCAGACGGCACATCGGATCGAGGCGATTGGCTAGCGCAGTCTCGACCGCAAACTCTGGACGCGCTTATGGCGAAGTCATACTCGCGGGTGTAAGTTAGAGACGTTCGCCTGGGATCAAAAATCGAATCGCCATGCCCCTCGGGGACTCGCCGATGAATCCGCGTATCTGTCTCCTGCTCGCCCTCGCGCTGCTTCTGCCGGCCTGCTCGGCAGGCAATCGGGAGTCCTCCCGGCGGACCATTGGCCTTTCCGTCCTGACGCTGACCAATCCGTTCTTCAAGGAGATTGGCGATACGATGCGGGCCGAGGCGGACAAGCACGGCTACGACGTCATCGTCGTCAGCGGCGACGAAGACGTCGCCAAACAGCAGAAGCAGGTCAAGGACTTCCTCGTCCGCCGCGTCGATGCGATCGTCCTGTGTCCCTGCGACTCGCGTTCGATTGGGCCGGTAATCCAGGAGGCGAATGCGGCCGGGACGCCGGTTTTCACCGTCGATATCGGCTGTCTGGCGCCCGAGGCGAAGGTGGTCACGCATGTAGCGACCGACAACTACGCCGGCGGCAAACAGGCCGGCGAGGCGATGATCGAGGCGCTCGGCGACGTCGGCGGCAAGGTCGCCATCCTCGATCACAAACACGTCGAGTCGTGTCAACTGCGCGTGAAGGGATTCAAGGAGGTCATCGCGGCACACAACAATCAGCCGGGCGCGGGCAAGATCACGATCGTCGCGGAACTGCCCAGCGGCGGCTCGAAGGACCAGGGCTACAAGTCGGCCGAGGACCTGTTGCAGGCCCACGCCGATCTCGCCGCCCTCTTCGCCATCAACGATCCGTCGGCTCTCGGGGCGCGCGCCGCGTTCGAGAAGGCGGGCAAGGCGAATCGCATCAAGATCGTCGGATTCGACGGTCAGCCCGAAGGCAAACAGGCCATCAAGGACGGCAAGCTCTTCGCCGATCCGATTCAATATCCCGACCGGATTGGACGCGAGGCCGCCCGCACCATCGCTCGCTACTTCGAGGGCGAGGACGTTCCCCCGCAGATCCTCATTCCGACGGGACTGTATCGCAAGGCCGATGGGCTGAAGGACCCAACACTGAAATGATGTCGCTTGCGGCTTGGCGGAGGAAGAGAGCTAAGCCGCAAGCGGCAAGAGGCGAGGCACCTGATGCAACCGACACCGCTGCTGCGGATCGACGGCATTTGCAAATCCTTCCCCGGCGTTCAGGCCCTCCAGGAAGTGAGCCTCGACCTGCGCGCCGGTGAGGTACTCGCCCTGGTCGGCGAAAACGGCGCGGGGAAAAGCACGCTCATCAAGATCATCGGCGGCGCGCATCTGCCCGACGCCGGCTCACTCCACATCAACGGCGTCGGGAGACAACTTCGTAGCCCCGTCGAGTCGCGCCGCGCCGGCGTTGCCGTCATCTATCAGGAGTTCAATCTCGTTCCTACGCTCACGGCTTCGGAGAACATCTTTCTCAGCCAGGAACACGCGCGCGCCGGCTGGATCGATCGCCGCGCGGAGGCCCGCAAGGCCATCGAGCTCTTTCGACGTATCGGCGTCTCCATCGACCCGGCCACACCTTGCCGGGAGTTGAGCGTCGCCCAGCAGCAGACCGTCGAGATTGCCCGCGCCCTGGCGACCGACGCTCGCATCCTCGTCATGGACGAACCGACGGCTGCCCTCACGCCCGCCGAGGTCGAGAAGCTCTTCGCCGTCATTCGCGATCTGCAACAGCATGGACTCGGCATCCTCTATGTCAGCCATCGCCTTGAGGAGGTTTATGCCCTCGCCGAGCGCGTGACCGTCCTCCGCGATGGACGGCACGTCACCACACGCTCGCTGAGCGAGATCGATCGCGAAGGACTGATTGAAATGATGGTCGGCCGCCGGCTCGATCAGGAGTTTCCGAAACGACAGGTTACGCTGGGCGAGCCGCGTCTTGAAGTAAAGAACCTCAGCCGGCTTCCGCGCGTGCGCGACGTCTCTTTCAGCGTTCGCCGGGGCGAGGTGCTGGCCCTGACGGGGCTCGTTGGCTCGGGACGTACCGAGACGGCCCGCCTCATTTTCGGAGCGGATCGGCGCGATAGCGGCACGGTCGCGGTGGACGGCAAGACGCTCGCTATCGGCGAGCCGGAGAACGCCATCGCCGCCGGCATCGCCCTGCTGACCGAGGATCGCAAGACGCAGGGGCTGGTGCTGGGGCATTCGGCGCGCGACAATTTCGCGCTACCCAACCTCGATAGCTGGTCGCGGCTCGGCTGGGTTGACCGAGGCAAAGAGCAGGGGGCGTTCCAGAGTTTCGTCGAGCGCTTGCGGATTCGCCTCGCCAGCCCCGAACAGGCCGCCGGCACCCTTTCGGGCGGCAATCAGCAGAAGGTGCTGCTCGCCCGCTGGCTCCAGCGCAACTGCGACGTCGTCATCTTCGACGAGCCGACGCGCGGCATTGACGTGGGCGCCAA
>JBBRIK010000959.1:0-3267 GCA_038221045.1 Gemmatales bacterium | reverse complement strand
GGGCTGAAAAAACAAGACCGAAAGCAAAAGAGGGGTTCACCGATTGTTTACGAACTTGGTTGCACAAGTCATTATCAGGAGGGACCTTGCGTTTGTCACCATGACTGCCATTCGGACTCGGCTAAAACGGAATCTACTGAGACTCAATTGCAAGGAGCGGCTGGCCTCCTGTATCTCGATCCGGCTCGCGCGAAGGATGTTGCCGTCATCGTGCGGGGTCTGTTGAGGGACTACGACGGAGTGACGCGCGACCGGGCCAGGGACTTTCTCCGCACGATGGGCAAGGAAGCGATCCCGGCCCTGATCGATCTGCTGGACGATCCGCGCTGGTGGTATTTCGCCCTTGAGGATTTGATTCGTTTTGGCCCTGATGCGAAGGCTGCCGTGCCGGCAATTCGGAAGCTGATGGCGCACAAGGATCGCGGTCGATCGATCCGCGCTGCCTGGACGCTCGGTTGGATCGATCCCGCATCGCTCAAGGCCGCTGTGCCGGTCATTCTGGATGCCCTCAAGGACGATAACTCTTTCGTGCGTGAGTTGGCCGTGCTGGCGCTCGGCAAGATCGCGGCGAGCGATGCGCGAGCGATGACGGCGCTGACCGGGAGGCTCGGCAGCAAGGTTCCTGCTGGAGAAGTGACGGCAGCCGTCCACGGTCTACTCGCTCTGGGGAAAGAGGGCGTGGAGACCCTGACGGTACACCTTGGGGATGCCGATCTTCAAGCACGCTGCAACGCAGCCTGGATTCTCGCCGAGATCGGCCCTCCGGCGAATGCCGCCCTGCCAGCCCTGCGCACGATGCTCGCCGGCAAGGAAGGGATCGCGCGTATCCGCGCCATCTACGCGATTGGCCGTCTCGATCCGAAGGCGGACCTGGAGGAGATCGAGAAGGTGTTGCGAGCCGGGATGGAACACGCGGACCGGGCCGGCCACGAGGCGGCGGTTGCGCTGGGCCGGCTGGCGCGAGAGAGAAACCTGATGCCGGCCCTTCTCCGGGCGTTGCGTGTCCGGCCCATCGAGAGTGTCGCCGCCGCCAATGCCGCTCTGGCTCTGAGCGTCCTCGAACCGAAAGCGGCAGATGCTCTGCCACTGCTCCTACCCGTTCTCAAGACCGCGCTTCAGCCTTTGTTCGCCTCCTCGAAGAATGCGGAGGAATTCCGCTTGCAACAGGCCCGTTTGAGTTTGTTGTTGCGAGCCGTCGCCACTCTGGGTCCGCCAGCGCATGAGTTGATCCCTCAAGTCCTCTCCTTGTGGCGGTACACGGAGTTGCGTCAGGAGGTCGAGGTTGCCCTGGCGTCGCTTGGCTCACTGGATCGCAAGAAGATTCCAGGACTGCAAGAGCTACTGAAGGAGCCGCTGCTCCGTTCTCGATTAATCGCGCTCTTGGCCCAGCACGAATCGACCGCGCGTGAGATCGCTCCCTCTCTGACCACCTTGCAGGAATTCGACGCCCTTGACGGTGCTTTACCCGCGACGGACGCCGTGATGGAGCGGGTGCGAGCGGGCGTCTGGCCGCCCCCGTCGTATCTTCAGGACGCCACCTTTGCCCAGCCGCGTCCTCGCGACGTGGAACTTCTCAAGAGAGCGGGCAAGAACGTTATCCCGGAGCTGGTGAAGTTGCTGTCGCATCGCTCATCCGCGGTGCGATCCGCGGCGGTCTACGCCGTTGGATTGACCGACACGGGCGTCAAGGAGGCGACACCGCGGCTACTTGCGATGCTGAAGAAGGAGCCTGCTGGAATGGAGGTACTCCTTACAGCGGCCCTGTGGCGAAGGCGCGAAGCAGGTTTCGCTGACGGCGAGTTGCTGGTCCCCTTGCAGAAGTTGCTCAAGTCGCGGAACGACAGCGCCCCCGCCTGGGCCGCTCGACGGCTGGGAGAGTTTGGAGAGGCTGCGAAGGTCGCTGTTCCTGCCCTGGTCGAGATGGTTCGGGACGCGGGCGGACGAACTCCCCTCCAGATTCGCCTGGCTGCGGTGGAAGCCCTAGGCGCCCTGAGAGCGTCAGATAAGGACACTCTCAGCGTGTTGGGCGGAATCTGGAAGAAGAACTCCCACGAGTATCAACTCATCCTCGCTGCCTTCGAGGCACTCGGACGAATTGGACCACCCGCGAAGGATGTTCTTCCGCCTCTCGCTAAGTATTTCATCCGTAGTTTGCCACATCGCGGTGATGAGGAACTCGGTCCGGATACGAAGGCTGTCGTACTCGCATCCATCCGGGTCGATCCGACGTTGAGGCCCCCAATCGTCCTTACCCTGAGATCGCGCCTCAAGGACGGGTTCGTCGGTGCGGCCGAGTTACTTGCGGCAATCGGACCCGAAGCGCGTTCCGCCGTCCCTGACATGATCTCCACCTACCGCAAGACATCGACTCTCAGATTGCGCCAGGAAATCCTCTCAGCGCTTACCGTTCTCGGGCCGGACAACAAGGAGACCATCGCCGCCCTGGCGATCGAAGTCCGCCGGGATCCTGATACTGCAGCCCTCCTTGGAGCATTCAGAGTGCTGTCCAAAGGGACCGTATCGCATCTGATCGAGGGTCTCAAGCTTCATGCACAGAAGTTCGAGGCGGGGAATGTAACCGTTCGGCCAACGTGGCAGGGAGAGGAGTATGTCAAGGCCCTCGCCGTCATCGGTCCCGATGCTGATATTGCCGTGCCGGCACTACTGAAACTGCATGAGAAGTGGCGCAAGCAGCCCATCATCTATCTGCGAATCGCGGCAGCGCTGAAGAAGATCGATCCCGAGGCGGCGCGGAAGGCGGGCATCCCGTAACGGAGACGCTCCGCGACAAAGTACACTCGCCTGGTGTTTGATATTGCCTTGGTCCGAATAATAATTACCGGCGAAGGGGTGATGATGGAATAAAATCAGAGGTTGATAATAGGGGAATGCCATGTACCGACGAAAATGGCTACGGGTAATGATACTTATCGCCGTGATGCTGATTTTGGGTGGGGGATCTCTCTGGCTGACCGCTCCGTCCGACCGAATCACCCGGAGGAATTGCGAAAGGATTGAACCCGGTATGTCAGCGGCACAAGTCGAGGACCTCCTGGGCCGGAAGCCCGATGCAGCAATTACTGTTGGAGGGATTGAATTGCAACGAACATGGATCGGTCGGACTGGTGCCATCGACGTAGCCTTCGATGACAATGGGCTTGTGGTGAGCCGAATGCCATTCATGTCAATGCGTGAAGAAACCTTCCTCGACCGCCTTCTTTCTTGGTGGCCCTGGTAACAACTGTTTGTCGCCCCCTGAGCGAGCAA
>JBBRIK010000958.1:0-3270 GCA_038221045.1 Gemmatales bacterium | reverse complement strand
GGGTGGTCCATGAGGAACAACCTTCTGAAAACAGATCTTCTCCCGACTGGTCATGAAGCCAGCATGATAAATAGAATGGGAAAAAAGCTGTCAGTTGGACAGCCCAGAGAAGCTCTTCCGCTGGGACCTCCGGACGGGAATGGAAGTGGGCGACCTGAACCGATGAAGACCGATGACGAAATAACTTCTTGCCGCTTGCGGCTTTGCAGAAGACCGCTAAGCCGCAAGCGGCAAGAAGTTATTTCTTCGGCGGCAAGGGCTTATCGTCCAAACCCAGGAGATACCACGGATCGTCCAGTTTCGGCCAATAGGCTCGATCCTTGTTGTGAACCAGGAAGCCACCCGCGAAGAAACAGTGCGGCCCGTCCACCGTCAGATCGTAGACGTCGATCCGCTCATTGACGATGCGAGGAGTTCCAGCTTCAATCTGCCGCAGCCGGGTGTCGAGTAATCGCTCCCGCGCCCCAACCGTCGCGGCTGGTTTCCACTCTCCCGACGCCCAGAGCGGATGCTCCGGGGTCACTCGTAGACCGTCGCCGAACACGAGCGTTCGCTTGGCCGTACCCTTGCGAATCAGTCGCACGGTCGTCAAGACGCGCTCCTTGCCGTCGTACCCCCAGAGGCGATCACCTTCCCGAATCGGCTCAATGGCTCGCCGCCCGGCTTCGGCATCGATAAGCGTCCCGTGCGCCACACAGGTAAAGACCTCGCGCTCGCTGAGCTTTCCCAACGTGCCGTCCGGCTTCACCTCGATGGTGTGTTCGTTATAGCTCCACTTCGGACCCGTCGCCTTGTAACGCACCAGGCGATTGCCGTCCTTGTTGTCGCTGAGGAAATACTCGACCTTTGGCGACAGGTTGGCGACGCGCTTGCTCAGCGCCTCGCGGGCCACTTTCTCAATGTCCGCCTGCGACTTGATCGTCGGAACGCCCACCTCAAAGGTGATCTCGCCACTCTCGAAGGGCGTCGATTCCTTGCCGCTGACGAGGTGGCCGCTGACGCTCAACTTGTAGATGCCGGGCTTGGTCAGGTCGGGTGCCTTGCCTCCCACCCAGGCCCACTTCTTGACCGGCATCGGTCCCCGGTGGCTCTCGTCGAGTGAGAGATGGTCCTTGGACAGCGTCAACAGATACGTCGGGGCATAATGCAGTCCGGGAATCCATTCGTCGGGGCGGGCTTGAACGTCGGCTTTCAGTTCCTGTTTCTTCCCGTCGGGTGCCGTCAGAACGAACGTCATCGACTGGAGCGAGGCCGACCGCTGCAACAGGCGGCCCCCGGCTCGTTCGGTGATCGGTCCTTTCTCGGTCGCCCAGTGCAGGGCGATGCGCACGGGATCATCCGCATGGAGTCGCGTCACGATGGGACGCAGCATTGTGACGATGCCATCCTTGTCTGGTTTGCTGACCACCACCTGACCCGGCGTGACCATCGGAGTCATCGGCGCGGGAGCTACACCCAGCACCGCGGCGCACAGCCCACACCACGCCAGTCCCGTAAGAAGCCGTCGCATCGCTCACCATCCCTTTCCAGACTGCCGGTATTCCGTAGCTCTCCTGTTTTACGACGAATCAGCGGTGTCGAGCGTTTGGTTGCTGGCGTGAAGCTGCCCTTGGAAGAGAAACCGCAACAGAGGTATACTCCGCTCTGAATGGACTCCTTTTCCGCTGGTCAGGATGACCGAAAGGATCAGGCCATGCGCGTATGCCTGTTCGAGGATCGTCACGTCGATAACCTGGAGCCACTGGCGCTCACCCGGCCAGCCTTCGAGTTACTCTGCGGTCAAAGTTCCCTCGCCACGAAACAGTGGCAAGCCTTCGCGCCCTGCGAGGCCGGCGTTCTCGTGCGCCCACATCTCGAAGAAGTCCAGAAGATCCAGCGCGACGGCACGCCGGTCAACGACATGGACTGGCTGCGCCGCGACCTCACGGTCATGGTCAATGGCCGTTGGCTGCCTCCGCCGGGGGGAATCGACGTGACCGGCCCCTGCGTCGGTCTCTCCGGCGATCAGGTCGCCTTCGCCGTCGTCGGCCCCGAACTGCTCACCTACTGCTCGCCCAACACCATCGACGATTGCATCGACGTCTGGAAGCGAACGCTCGTCAAGCGCGGGGCGGGCGGGACGATGTTTCGCTATCTCTGGGAGATCGTCGATCGCAATGGCGAGCAGATCATCGAGGACTTCGAGCAACTCAGGCGGATGCCCTGCGCCAGCACAGGTCCCGGCGTCCACGTCATCGGGCCGCGCGAACATCTGCTCATCGATCCGACGGCGAAGCTCGATCCGATGGTCGTCGTCGATACGAGCGGCGGCCCCGTCGTAATCGAGGCCGAGGCTGTCATCAGCGCCTTCACGCGCCTCGAAGGGCCTTGTTATGTCGGCCAGGGGACGCACGTTCTGGGGGCGAAAGTCCGCGCGGGGACGACGCTGGGACCGTGCTGCCGAATCGGCGGCGAGGTCGAGGCGAGCATCCTTCACGGCTACTCGAACAAGTATCACGAGGGCTTCCTTGGCCACTCCTACGTCGGCGAGTGGGTCAACCTCGGTGCCGGCACGCATAACAGCGACCTGCGTAACGACTATGGCTCAGTGAGTGTGACGGTCGCGGGACGCAAGGTTGATACGGGACGCGGCAAGGTCGGCTGCTTTCTCGGCGATCACACCAAGAGCGGCCTCGGCACGCTGTTGAACACCGGCACGAACGCCGGCGTCTTCTGCAATCTCCTGCCGTGTGCGGGTCTGCTGCCGAAGGTCGTGCCGTCGTTCTGCACCGTGTGGAATGGGACGGTCAGCGCGAAGGACGACAGCGCGACACTGCTTGAAACGGCGCGAAAAGTGATGGAGCGGCGCGGCAGTACGATGAGCGAGGCGCAGACTGAACTCTACCAGAGGATTCGCAGTCTGACGAACCTGGAACGCCAGCGAGCGCTGCGCGAGACGGATCAACGCCGGCTGCGGCGGAGTGCTTGATACAATCGATCCTGCAATTGCAGATGCAGGATGAACGACGAGGAAAACGACACGGACCGCCTTCGTTCCCTCCTCTCATCGCTTACTCGCGCACAGCCTGTACGGCAGAAGTGGCATGCGCGCCGTTGGCAGAGGAGAGGGCGGGGGCGGATAGTCGATAGGTAATCGTACCGTCGCTCCAGATTTGTAGGTCGCGAATTGCGAGAGACGTCTTTCCTTCGTCCTCCACGACGCGAGGGCCAGGCACGGCCGTTGCGAGCTGCCGCTCGATATCGTCGAGCGCGTGCAAAGCCTGAGCCTCC
>JBBRIK010000957.1:0-3272 GCA_038221045.1 Gemmatales bacterium | reverse complement strand
GCCGGGCGGCCCCGCCGGATGTCTCCAGGAGCGTATACGCTGGGACCGCTAATGGAGAGGTCCGGCACGTCCGCCTTCGCGGACGATTGCACGGTCGCCCGGCCCTGAAGGACCGGGCTACCTGCCAAAGCCCCCAGAAGGGGGCTGGAAGACACCTCTGCGCTCCGTCGCCCAATTCGCGGCTCCCTCCTTGCGCGCACCGCGATCACTTTTCCACTCCCTCCGGGGGTGTGGCGGCGAGGCAATTAATGAATCCCCCTCAACAGTAACGGCTGAGCGCCGCGCAGCCAAGAACGAATTACTATCGGCCTCCATATTCCTCTGAACCACGCCAATGACACCACGCAGGAAGACAAAAGGTATCGAGAACGTTACGTCTTCCGCCAGGGTCTATCTACCGAGCAGGACAGAGACTCCTCGATTTACCCATCACCGTAAACCATTATACCGCCGATCCTTATGGATCTAACTGGCATCACGGAAGGAGTTTAGTACAGTAGCAGCAACCGATCGGCCGATAGTAACGATCGGAGGGATTCTCCCTACCGGGAAGGTGTATCCCCATGGCTCGAGACACACCCGCGCCGGTCGAGGAGACCACTTCGGCGGTTCGGCCCCCCCAGGACTCGCCGCTGTCCGAGCTGCTCGCCCGAGAACCCTCGCGCGTCACGCGCCGCTTCCTCTATTTCATGCTCTTCCTCTTCATCGCCGCCCTCATCGCCGCCAGCGTCCTCGAAATCGACGTTACCGTCAGCGCTCCCGCCATCCTCCAGCCCAGCGGCAAGACGCTGATCGTCCAGCCGGAAATCGCCGGCACCGTCGTCGAGGTCTATGTCCGCGAAGGCGATGTCGTGCGGGCGGGTCAGACGCTTGCCGTCCTCGAATCGGAGAAGGCCGGCGAGCAGCTCGCGGCCCTGGCCGACGCCTCGCAAAAGCTGAAGAACGCCGAGAGAACGCTGAACATTGTCATTCGGGCGGCCAAACAGCAGGCGAAGGACGAAGTCGAGAACCTGCAACAGCAGATCGGCCACCTCCGGGGCGAACGCGAGCAGTTCCTGCGCAAACAGGGACAGGAAAAGCGCGTCTACGAGTTGCTCAAGGAAGGCTATCGCGAACAGGAACAGAAGTTCAACGAGACCGATCGTCGCAACGAGGTCGCGATCAAGTTCGCGATCGAGAACGTCACCTACAAAAAGAGGCAGTCCGACACGTTCGACCGGGCGTTTCAACAGCAGGCCCTTGGCCGGCTCGACATGCTGAACGCCCGCCGCGAGGTCTCCGAGGCCCAGACGGCCCTCGATACCGCTATGTCCCAGCAGCGCGAAGGCCGCAACGATCGTACCTTTGCCGAGAAGACTTTTCGGCGCGAGGAACAACTGCACTTCCAGCGCCTGGCCGAGTTGGATCAGATGATGCAGCGCAACAGCTTCGAGAACAACACCGCTCAGTTGAGCATCCTCAAGACCCAGGGCGAGGCGAGGATCAAGGAGATCGACGCGAACACGGCCGAGCAGTCGGCGCGGTTCGACGTGAGGCTGGCGCGGCGCAAGGCCGAGATGGTCCGCAGCGCGAACAATCGCGAGATGGTGCGCGCCGTCGCCGAGGGCGACGATCTCGGGGCGGTCGCGCCGAAGGTGCTGGTCGTCGCGCCGGTCGCCGGGCGGATTGGCACAGTGCCGATCCGCAAGCAGGGCGAGGCGGTCGAGCGGGGCCAAACGCTGTTCACGCTGCTGCCGGAAGGCCCCCTCGTCGCCGAGGTGCGCATCGCCAATCGCGACGTCGGCCTGGTGAAGGTGGATCAGCGTCTCAAACTGAAGCTCGATGCGTTTCCCTATGCGGAGTTTGGGTCGATCAAGGGCGTGCTGGTGAACGTGCCTCCGGAGGCGGAAGGGCTGGACAAGCCGGCGGAATCCTTTTATCGTGCGACGGCGAGTCTCGAAGCGCAGACGGTGCGCCGCGACGGCTTGCACGTGTCGCTGCTGGCGGGCATGACGGCGACGGCGGAGATCGTCACCGAACGCAAGACGCTCCTGCAACTCGCCCTGACGCCTCTCCTGGAACCATTCCAGGATTGATTTGCCCCTTGCGGTCCCGAACGATCGACTATTCCTCTCATGCTGACTTCCGAACAGAAGGAGCATCTGAAGACGCTGCTGCGAAAGCACGTCCTGTTCTCCGTTCTGGGAGAGGAAGCCGGCAATTACCTCGTCGATGCCGCCGAGCTGGTCAGCTTTCCTCTCGGTGAGACCATCATCAACGAGGGGGATCACGGCGACTGCGCTTACTTCATTCATTCCGGCAAGGTGCGCGTCTTCAAGAAGACGGAGAGCGGCAAGGCGCTGACTCTCGGCACCCTCGGCCCCGGCGACCTGTTCGGCGAATACGCCGTCCTGCGCAACGTGGTCCGCACGGCCTCCGTTCGCGTCTCCGACGACGTCACGCTCTATCGCATCCGTCAGGCTGACTTCCTTGAACTGCTGCGCGTCCAGCCGGCGCTTGCCGAGCTTCTCGACAAGCTGATCCGCAAGCGGGCGCTGATGGACTTCCTTCGCTTGAAGACCGTCCTCCAGCCCGTGCCGGTGTCGCAACTGCTCGAACTGATCGACGATCTGCACGAGGTCCGCTTCGAGAGCGGCGAGACGATCCTGCGCCAGGGCGAGCTGAGTCCGCGTTTCTACATCGTCCGCGCCGGCGAGGTGCGTATCTCGCAGGATCGGTCCGAGGCGTTGGGCGAGGCCGCTCAACTGATCGGCTATCTCGCTCCCGGCGGCAGTTTCGGCGAAGAGAGCTTGCTGCGGAACACGCCCTCCGCCACAGCCTACACCGCCACGCGCGAAACCGAGTGTCTCGCCCTGGAGCCGGCTCGTTTCGCCCGCTTGCTCGAAGAGACACCCGCGCTGCGGCCAGCCCTCCTTCAGCACCTGGGAGGAGCGGACGCTCCCGGCCTTGCCGCTCCGGCCCCCGGCCCCGCTGTCCCGGCGAAGGAGGCGAAGCCGGAGGCGGCGCCGCTGCCGAAACGCGGCTGGTGGAGCCGTTATCCCTGGATCGCGCAGCACGATCAGAGCGATTGCGGAGCGGCGGCCCTGGCGATGGTCGCGAAGTCTCATGGCGTGCGCCTGTCGGTCGGCCGATTGCGTGAGACGGCGAACATCGGCCGTGAAGGCGCGTCGATGCTCAGCCTCGCCCTGGCGGCCGAGCAGATCGGCTTCAACGCTCGCGCCGTCCGCACCGACTTCGGCCACCTCACCGAACTCAATCTGCCCGCCGTCGCG
>JBBRIK010000956.1:0-3276 GCA_038221045.1 Gemmatales bacterium | reverse complement strand
TTGCGACATCGAGAGCAGTCGCTCGGGGCGTCTTCAGTGGAAAGCGTCCGGGAGAGAGAATGCTCCTTCACTACTCTCTCTATCGTCCGTCGCGGATTACAGTTTTGCGTCTGAGTTCGATCAAGGACGGCCTCGGCTCGCCTCATGGCGGCACTCGCCGGATTCTTCATAAAGTTTGCCTCTGTTACCATGCCCCCGCAGCCTCTTGTTCTCCCCGGGAGTCTCTGTAGGTTGCCTGTCTTATTGCCAGTTGCCAGTTGCCAGTTGTCAGTTGTCAGTTGCCAGTTGCCAGTTGACAGTTGACAGTTGCCAGTTGACAGAATGGAATTGTCCGCAACCTGCTTTCGCTGACAACTGACAACTGGCAACTGACAACTGGCAACCTACAGAGATGCACCCCATGCGATTCCTCTCCGCTCTTCTCCTCCTCCTGGTCGCGTCTTCTGTGCCGGCCCAGGAAACGCTCTGGATCGAGGCCGAACACCTCGAAGGCATCAAGGGCTATTGCTGGCCGATGGGCAAGCCCGAGATGAAGAAGACCGCCGGCCACTGGGGCCTCTCCGGTCCCGGCTGGGCCGCCGAGTGGAACCAGGGCGGCGAGTCCGGCTTCCTCTCCATCGCCTGCGGCGGCGATGACGACAAGGCCGTCGCCACCAAGAACCTCGATATTCCCGTCGATGGCAAGTACTTCGTCTGGGTCCGCTACGGCGACTGGCGCGAGAAGACCGAACGCTTCCAGATCCAGGTCGATCAACAGGGCAAAAGCTGGACGGGCCGCTACGGCGAAAAGGCCGTCGTCGACGAGGACAACGAGGCGAAACTCTACTGGGGCTGGGCCTTCGCCTGGGACAAACGCGAAGTCGAACTGAAGAAGGGGGCCGCCAAGCTCAGCTTGCTCGCCACTACCAAGGACCCGGAACCGCGCCAGATCGACGTGATCGTCCTGACCACCGACGCGGACTATCAGCCGCGCATCAAGGACAGGCCGCGCAACCCCACCTGGGACGTTCTTGCGAAATATCGCAAGGAAGGTTTTCCCTCAAGTCTTGAGCCGCTCGCGCGCCGCAAACCCGACTTCACTCTGCCCGACTCCTGGAAGATGAAGACGTTCAAGGATCGTGGCTTCTTCTATCTCTGGAACATGAGCGCCGACCAGGGACTCAAGTCCTGGCTCGGCGACAAGCCCGACCGCGTCAAGTTCCCTTACAACGTCGCCGACGAGAAGACGCGGGCGGAGTTCGAGAAGAAGTACGGCGGCAAGGACGACGTACCGATCTTCGGCGATCAACGCATCGTGCCGGTGTTTCACGGCGTCGGCCCGAGCGTCTTCACCGTCGATCCCAAGACGAAGGACCTGACCGAGGCCGGCAAGCGCTTCGCCAAATGGCTCGACGCCAACCCGAAGCGGCAGTGGGGCGGCATGATGAACTATGCCCCCAACTCGCCCATCGGCGACAAGGGCGTCGAGGCGTTCCTCAAGTATCGCGATCGCTACGTCGGCTCCATCGCCGGGGAGAGCATCGGCTACATCGACGTTGAGGAGAAGAAGATGAAGGCGGCGACGGCGAACGCGAAAACGCGCCGCCAACTCGTCGAGGCGTTCGCTCCCTTGACCATTGAGGCCAATCGCCTCAAGTATCGCACCGTCTACGGCAAGGATCTCGACAAGAATCCCTTCGAGGACGTCATTTCCTGTCTCTCGGTGGGCAACATCCTCTGGACACCGCTCCTGAGCGAATGGGGCGTGCGGACGCTCGGCTACGAGTCGGCCGCGGCGACGTCGTCGCTGTTGAACATGCGCTGGGCCTTCATGCGCGGAGCGGCCCGGCAGGGCAATCACCTGACGGCCACCTATCGTTCGTGCAACTTCGGCGACGCGGCCACGATGTTCAGCAACACGTCGAGCTTCCACACGCCGCAGAACATCCTCGACAACTACTATTCCGTCTACTCCGGCGCCGGTATGAGTTGGTACAAGTTCGACATCTGGTATCAGTTCATGGCCGGTTCGTCGATGTTCTATCACGAGCAGGGCTTCGACGAGTACTGGTCGCCCGGCGGCACGACTGCTGCCGGCATCCGCGAGGCGCAACTGTCGCCCAAGGGACAACTCGTCGATCGCTTTCTGCGTGTGACGGCGAAGGATTTCGACCGCGGCCATCCCTTCACGCCGGTCGCCTTTCTCGTCGATCACGCTCATGGCTGGGAGCCGGCACCGTACTGGCCCAACTCGTTCAAGAACTGGCACCAGCAGCAGGATCGCTTCCTGTTCGGCGATCACGAGAAGATGCTCGAGGAATACTTCTGGACCGCCTACTATCCGATGGGACCCGAGTCCGAGAAGCCGATGACGGGGACCAACGAGGTCTTCCTGCCCGGCGTCTTCGGCGACGTTTTCGACGTGGTCTTCGCCTATCCCGACGTCAAGCGCTGGACGACGATCGACACTTATCCCGTCGTCGTCGCGGCCGGCGAGATCGAACTGACGAAGCAGGAAGGCCAACGCATGGCGAAGTACGTCGAGGACGGCGGCACCCTGCTCGTCGCGGACGGCCATCTGACCGGCCCCGGCGTCGCCGAGTTGAAACTGCCGCTTGCAGGCGCGATCAAGGAGGCGGAGCGCTATCGCTGGCTCGGCGGCGAGTCGAGTCCGTCGCAGCGCTTCCGCTATCGTCCGATCGAGGTGAAGAAGGGCGACCGCGCTCTGGCGACGACCGGCGAGGGCGATGCGCTCTGCGTGGCGTCGGATCGGGGCAAGGGCCGGCTCATCTACCTGGCCGTGCCGCATGGTCTGAGTGTCACGAAACAGGCGATCCCCGTATTGCCGCAGTTGCTGGCCCACCTGAGACAGGGATTGATGCCGATCGAGGTCGCCGGCGACGTGCAGTGGCTGGTCAACCGCACCGCGACAGGCTGGAGTGTGACGCTCATCAATCCGGCCGGCCAGGTCAAGCCGCAGCAGGGCATCACGCCGACGGACTATCGTGAGAACCGCAGCGTCGTCGTCCGTGCGCGGGTGCCGTTGAAATCGGCGCGCGATCGTCTGCTGCCGGACGCGACATTGCAGGTTCAACAGAAAGCGGGAATGGCGGAGGTGAAGGTGACGGTGCAGGCAGGCGGAGTGCGCGTCCTCGATTTGCGTTGAGGGAATTGAGGAGGGGCAGCAGCGGACGACTGGAACGCCTGCTCCGGGTACGCCACTTGAAGCGGTATATCCTGAATACGCCCTGAGTGGCATTCTTTCAACCGTTGGCAGTGGCTGGAAGCTTCTCATCC
>JBBRIK010000955.1:0-3276 GCA_038221045.1 Gemmatales bacterium | reverse complement strand
CCAAGGCCGTCGCCATCGGTCAGGCGACGAAGGATCGCCTTGTCGAGGTGGTGCGCCGAAATATCGTCGTCCGCGAGCAAGTCCTGCTGCACCTCCAGCGACATCAGGACGCGAAGCCCATCCTGACGAAACTGCTGGCAGACGTCTTCAAGGACGAGAAAAACGGCCCGGATCTGATGGATATTCTGCTCCGCCGCATCGAGATCGGCGAGGCGGCCGTCCTGCTGCCGCAGTTGTTTCGCGGCCGAAGCGTGATCCGCATCATCGAGGCGAGGCCGGACATGCCCCCGCCCGAACCGAGTCTGCCGCCGCCCCAGGTCGCCGAAGACCGGCACAAGCTCGGACCCTCGCTGCGCGAATTGCTCAAGGACGACGCCGAGTCGAAGAACCTGCACCGCGTCGAGGTCCTCTTGTCCCTCACACCCGGCCCACGCGATACAGACTGGACGCGGCTCCTGTACAAGTCGGCGCCGAGCCTGAGCGTGGAGGGACGTGCCGGCCCCATCGTCTCAGGACGGATGCGTCCTGCCGAGGCCGCCGCCCTGACTCGATTGCCCATCGTGTCGGCCGTCCGGCTTCCTGCCGTGGCTCGCTCGGCGGTACTGAATCTGCCTGACGAAGAAGGGAACCCCGCCGAGGTGCTCAAGGCGACAGGACTGGAGCCGCTTCTGCGGCTGGGCCTGCCGCCGAGGCCGGTGCGCGTCGCCGTCATCGACAGTGACTTTCGCGGCTGGCAGGCCCTCGTCGGTAAGAAACTGCCGGCGCGGACGCGGCTCGTCGATCTGACGGCTGAGCGGAGTGACGCTCTCGAAGCCGAACCCTTTGCCGGTCCCGCGAATCAACTCGGATCAGGGACGCTGACGGGCATGGCCGTCGCTCTGGCCGCTCCGTGGTGTGAGCTGGTGTTGGTCCGCGTCGATCCCTCGTTGCCTCATCATCTGTACCTCATTCAGCGCCGCCTGCAAGGCGACGAATACTTCACCGAGAGCCTGCAACAGCGCCGTTTCGATCTGCTCCAGGGACGAGCGTTTCTCACGCAGCGCCGTCTGAGGTTGCTCCGCGAGCGCGAAGAGGTCCTCAAGTCGTTCCCGGACGACAAGCCGCAGATCGAAGACCCCGTCGGCAAGGCGAAGCAGGAACGCCAAGAGGCGTATCGCAAGGACCAGGCGAAGTACGACGCTGACGAGAAGGTCTATCAGAAACTGGAGAAGGCCTATATCCGCTACCTCACCGACCTGGGTGAACTACGCGACGTTCGCGTCGTCGTCTGCGGGATGAACTGGCACGACGGTCATCCCGTCGATGGCGGCTCGTGGCAGACTCGCTTCCTCGACGACACGGCGGATCCACAGTTCGTCTGGCTTCAGGCGGCCGGCAACTCGCGCGGCCAGGTGTGGACGGGGCTGTTCCGCGATGCCGACGGCAATGGCGTCATGGAATTCGCGGAGGAGAAGACGCCGCTGCCGAAGGGTAACTGGAACCACGAGCTGGCCTTCCTCGCCTGGCAGCCCTTCAAGGGAGAACGAGTCCCAGCGATTCCCGCGAAGACGCGCGTTCGTCTGACGATGCAATGGCGCGAGGCGCACGATCCTGAATTCACCAAAGACGGCGATCCCTTCCGCACTCCGCTGAGCGACCTGCGTTTGCTCGTCATGAACCAACCGGACCCCGAAGGCGCGAAACGTCCCGCCGACGATTTGGTTACCGCTGTGGAGAGCGCGGGGCCGCCGCTGCGCATCGCCAATGAGCCAGGCTCGGCTGTGTATGAGCACGTCGTCGAGTTTGCGGTCGAGGCGGGCAGTCGATTGGCGCTGCGCGTGCAAGGAACAGCGGCGAAGAGCACACGGCCTCCTGGAACAGCGGAACTGCCGGCGACGGCTGAGTTCGCGGAGGTGCGGCCGCGCATCTTCCTCGAAACGCTCGATGGCGAGGGGCGGGTCGTCTTCGAGAGCTATGCCACCGACGTCGGCGCGTTTGGCACGCTGGCCGACGCCCGGACGGTCTTCACTATCGGAGCCATTGACAAGGAAGGTAAGGCGCGGGGTTACAGCAACGAGGGAGCGCCGTACGGCCTGGAGTTGGTGGAGAAGCCGGACGTGCGGACGTTCGATCGTTTGGGGATCGAAGGGGCGAAGAACGCGGGCGGCAATGCGATGTCGGCGGGATTGGCGGGCGGCTACGCAGCGACGTTGCTGGCGCACGGAACGAAGCTGGAGGACGTGAAGAGGGAGTTGAAGCGCCGTCTACAACCCCATTGACCGCCGCTTGCGGCTTAGCGGTATTTTCCCCGCTAAGCCGCAAGCGGCAAGACACTTACTGCTTCTTGCCGGTGATCTCCTCCACCAGCTCACTCGCATCGTATACCTTGCTCAGCGCCTCGATGAGGCCGCGCGAGTGGACCGCCAGCGCCCGGCCTTGGTTTTCGGTGTAGGCGAAATCGGAGACCAGCGACGGAAGGTTGCCGTCGAAGATCAGACCGACCACCTCACCCGCCTTGTTGATGACCGGACTGCCGGAGTTGCCGCCGATGATGTCGGCCGTGCAGACGAAATTGAACGGCACCTTCAGATCGAGCTTGTCCTTCCGCGACACCCAACGCTCCGGTAGATCGAACGGCGACTTGTTGTCGTGTTCCTTCGCTCGCTCATACAGTCCCGCAAACGTCGTCTCGAAGGGAACCTCCTTGCCTTTCTCCTCGTAGCCCTTGACGATTCCGAAGGCCAGCCGCAGGGTGAAGGTCGCGTCGGGATAGGCGTTGTCGCCTTCCATCGCGTATTTCGCCTTCGCCAGGGCCGCGTACGGCTGCGTCCGCGCCTCCTCGACCTCGGCCTCCATGCGTTTGCGGAGCTTGCGCGCCTCCGCATCGACCATCTTCGCCAGCAAGATCAGCGGATCCACCGACTCGTCAATCGCCTTCTTGCCGCCCTCGTAGAGTTTCTTGCGTTCCTCAATGTCCTTCAGTTTCGTCCCCTTGACGAGTTCGACGGCGCGGGCGCTGGGCGACTTGCCGGCCAGGATCTTCTTCGCCAAAGAATGGTTCGCTCCCATGACCTCACACAGATACGTCAACGCATCGGTCAGTTTGACGATCTCGAAGTCATCGTAGATTTCCTTCTTGGCGAACAACTGCGCTTTGAGCGCATCGAGGCTCGAATCGGTGAACTCGCGCAGCCGTTCCTCATTCTTCTTCGGGCGCTCGTCGGCGGCGCGGACCAGGGTACGGGCGACGGGGAACAGTTCGCTGAAGAACCCTGTCCCCCGTTCGAGGGTGGCATG
>JBBRIK010000954.1:0-3286 GCA_038221045.1 Gemmatales bacterium | reverse complement strand
GGCGTCGAGTTGCTGGCGGATCAGTTGCCGGGAAGGCAGATAGCGTTCGAGATTGACGACGACGAATTGCACACCCGCCTCTCGCGCCGTCGCGGACAGAGTCTGCAAGCTCTCCCTCGACAGCCATGCTCCCGCCGACAGAAGGGTGTGTTTGCCGGCGCGGAGAAATGGCTCGATCCCCAGGGCTTCGTGAGTTGGATTGAAGACGACAAGGCCGTCGCATGTCTGCGGGGAGGGGTCGGGGCACGTCTCAAGCGTCGCTCCGCGCAGTCGCGGCGCGATCTCTCGCCAGTGTGTCTCGTTCGCAGCGCGGACCGCCAGGCGAATCATCGGGCCGCCCCCCGAATCCTGTGTGGCATGCGGAAAGATGCCACTCTAAGCGGTAAAGCGGAAGATGGGAAGCAGACAAATATTTCTCCTCCCCCGGCTCGCCAAGAATGCGAAAATCGAGAGCGGCACCCGCGGAAGACACTGCGCGAACTGCCGGGCTTTTGTTCGTGTCCGCCTGATGCTATCGTGATGTTGTCACATCATCCCAGCTTCGAGGTACATCATGCGTATCGACCCGAACCTGCGCGGCCAGATTCCCTCCCTCGCCTCCGCCACTCCCTGGAGCGGTGACGGCCACAAGGGCTGGAAAGTGTCGCTGCCCGGCGGCCGGCCTCTCGCCACGCCCGCCATCGCCGACGGACGCCTCTTCCTCGGCGGCGGCTTCGGCAGTTACGAGTTCTATGCCCTCGACGCCATCACCGGCGACATGGCCTGGGCCTATCAGACCGAGGACGACGGACCCACCGCCGCCGTCGTCTCCGCTGGCTTCGTCGCCTTCAACACCGAGAGCTGCGAACTCGAAGTGCTGACCATCGACGGCAAACCCGTCTGGAAGAAATGGCTCGGCGATCCGCTGATGAGCATGCCCGCCATCGCCGACGGCCTGGTGTTTCAGGTCTTTCCCTTCAGCCGCGGCGACCGCCGCCACTACCTCGGCTGCTTCGATCTCGCGACCGGCGACGAACGCTGGAAGCAGCCGCTCAACGGCGAGATCATCACCGCTCCCATCCTGGCCAGCGAGCGCGTTCACGTCACCTGTCTCGACGGCACTGTCGCCTGTTTCCGCCAGTCGGACGGCAAGGAGGTGTGGAAGGAAGCGAAGCAGGCCACATCGTCGCCGATGGTCTTCGAGAGCCAGTGCTACTTCGCCCAGCGGCGCGAGACCGAGGTGCCTTACGACGAGGACATCTGGGAACTCCAGCAACTCGAAGAGTTGTGCGTTCGTGGCATCGAGGCGAACTCCGCGACCATCGCCCTGCCGGCGACGACGACGACGGCGGACTATCTCGACCTGCGCAAACGGCGTCGAGGTTCGTCCTACTACCAGGAGTGCGAAACGAGCGACGCCTCGGTGGGGTTCTCGCATGCCAAGGGCGACAGCAAGATGGAACAGGCCCACGCCAACCTCGGCCACGGTCACGTTTCGAGTCTGTGGGCCTATCAGGGTTCTCGTCCGTTCGTCTGGGACGGCAAGCTTTATTCGGCCCTTGGCGACACGCTCCACTGTGTCGATCCGGGCAGCAAGGAGGTCGTGTGGAAGCAGCGTGTCTACGAGAGTCAGGGCGAGGTGCTGGACAGCGTGATGACGCCGCCGGCCGCGGTCAACGGCAAGCTCTTCGTCGGCAGCATTCGCGGTGAGGTGTGCTGTCTATCGGCGCGGACGGGCGACGTGTTGTGGCGCGTGCAGTTGGGCGAGCCGGTTCAGTTTCAGCCCGCGCTCGCGAACGGCCGTCTCTACGCCGCCACGGCTCGCGGCAATCTCTACTGCATCGAGACAGGCGACTCCGCCGACGATGGCTGGAGCATGTGGGGCGCGACCGCCGCTCATAATGGCGGCAATTAATCTGGCCGCCAGCGATGAGGGGCGGTGAAGCATTCCAGGCACCGCCTGCTCTCCTTTGCTCACATCCTGCTAACAACTGTTTCGAGAGTTGCGACTGTTTCGAGGCGATGATAACATCCAGGAAATCGGCCGCGGACAGGAGACAGAGCCAATGCCTTCGCAACGATTTGAGACTTTTGAACCCCTTGCCCCGAACGAGGCGGAAGCCGAACTCGCCAAGGAAGCGAGCCGGCGTCTGGCTGCCCACCTGCAGGGGAGCAAGGGGCTTCGCGTGCAGATCTTCGATGGAGAAGGGCGGGGCGAAGACCTTACCCTTCCCGTCTCGGCGATGCGGGTCCTCGTTCACATCCTCAAGGAGATGGCCCAAGGGAACGCGGTGACGGTCGTTCCGGTTCACGCGGAGTTGACCATCCAGGAAGCGGCGGACCTGCTCAACGTCTCTTGCCCCTACCTGATCAAACTCCTGGATGATGGCAAGATCCCATACCGCACCGTCGGCAAGTTCCGGCGTGTTCGCTTCGATGACCTGATGGCGTACAAGCGGACGGACGACGCGGTCAGGGCGAAGATCGCGGACCAGTTGACGGCCGAAGCCCAGGAACTCGGGTTGGGGTATTGATGGAACGGCCCATCACCGCTGTTTACGATGCGAACATTTTGTACTCGGCGCCACTCCGCGATCTCTTCATCCGTCTGGCGCAAGCGGAACTTGTACTGGCGAGATGGACCAATCAGATTCACGACGAATGGATTCGGAACGTTCTCGCTAACAACCCGCAGCTTTCTTCCGAACGCCTGGAACGAACACGGACTCTGATGAACGAGGCCATCCGCGATTCTCTGGTGGCGGGCTATGAGGACCTGATTCCGGGACTTGCATTGCCCGATCCCGACGACCGGCACGTCCTCGCCGCCGGCGTCCGTGCGGGCGCCAATGTCATCGTTACGTTCAATCTGTCCGACTTCCCAGCGTCGGTCCTCCAGCCCCTCGGCATCGAGGCCCAGCACCCGGATGACTTCATCGCGCACTTGATTGACCTTGCGCCGGAAACAGTCTGTGCGGCAGCCAAACGACAGCGCGAGGGGCTGAAGAACCCACCGAAAACGGTTGAGGAGTATCTCGAGACGCTGGCCCGCCTCTCTCTGCCGAAGACCGTAATTCGCCTGCGAGCTTTCGCGGACCTGATCTGAAAGAACCGCAGAAGCGCCTCCGCTGGGGTTCCGAGTTGGGGCGCAGGATGTCACCGCTCCGGTGGCTGGATACGCTCGCCCAGGAGCAGGCAGCTCCACAGAGCGAATCAGCGTAACGATTGGCTCCAGGGGATCGCGTGTTCGCTTCACGTTCGGGTGGCCGGGAAATTCCGTTGACTTCTTCTCCTCTTTTACCGATAA
>JBBRIK010000953.1:0-3288 GCA_038221045.1 Gemmatales bacterium | reverse complement strand
AACGGCGACGCTCGATGTCCTCCGCGCGTTTGCGGTCGGCCGAGGCGTTGACCTGGTCCCCGAGCTGCTCGTGACAGTAGGCCCGATTGCGCAACGGCCAGACCGATGCCGGCTCCAGGCTGAACGCCTGGGTCCAGTCGGCGATTGCCTCCTTGAACTTCCTCAGGTCCTGGTAGACGATTGCCCGGCTAGACCAGGCGAAGCTCTCGTTGCCGTTCAACTCAAGCGCCGCCGCCAGGTCGTCCAGCGCTTTTTGATACAACTCGTTGTCCTTCTCCAATGTCGCCCGCGCCTGATACGTCAGGGCACGCTCGACGTAGGCGGTTGAGAAAGTCCGGCCGCACTCGACCGCCTTCTCGCAATCCTCCTGCGCCTTCTTGAGGTCGGGTACCTTGCGATAGACCCGCGCTCGCTGGATGTAGTTCCAGGCATCACGCGGCCCCAGCTCGACCGCTCGATCGAGCGCCTTGAGAGCGCCTGGGATGTCTCCCTTTTCCGACAGGGCCATGCCGCGCAGCTGATGGGCGCCACTGTCGCCAGCGTCGAGCTTGATGGCCTGTTCGCTGTCCTCCAGCGCCTTGTCCACCGCCGAGCCGCCGTTGATGTAGGCGAATCCGCGATTGCGCCACAGCCAGCCGAGCTTGTCGTCGCCCTTCAAGGCAACCGTGAACGCCTCGGCCGACTTCGCGTACTCGGCCGTCCGCATGTAGAGATGGCCAATGGTCGCGTGGATGAAGTGCTTGCCTTCACTCGTCAGGGTGAGCGCCTGGTTGCAGTCCTCCAGCGCCAGTTCCGGCTCTTCCAGTTCGATGTAGGATTTCGCGCGTTCATGGAAGGCATCGGCCGACTTCGCGTCGAGCTTGATCGCCTCGTCGAAATCGTCGATGGCCAGGACGTAATCTTTCTTGCCGAACAACTCCTGCCCTCGTTTGCGGTAGCCTTCCGCGTCTGACAGGCGAGGCAGAGCGTTGGCCGCCATGCGCTCGAGAAGCGGGGCCACGTCCTCGGCAAGCCGGCCATCGAGTTCGATGGCTCGCTTGTAGTCGTCGCGGGCGCGCTTCTTGACTCCTCGCTTCTGATGGGCCGTGCCGCGATCCTTGAGGACGGCGGCGAGCCGCCCATCGAGTTTGAGCGCCTCGTCATAATCGCGGACCGCGTTCCTCAGCGCGCCGATCTTGACGTAGACTCCAGCCCGCGCGGCCCAGGCGAGCGGGTCCTTGGGACGGCCGCTGATCCACTCGCTCAGGTCGGCGATGGCCTGGGCATACTGTTTCTTGCCCTCACGCGCCCGCCCCCGGTATTGCAGGACCGTCTTGTCTTTCGGCTCCAGTTCGATGGCGCGTGTGCTGCTGGCGATGGCTCCGTCCCAGTCCCCAGCCGCGAGACAGATCCGGGCGCGCAGGACGTGGGCGCCGTGAAGTTTATCGTTGATCCGGATAGCCTGGTCGGCTTCCGCGAGGGCGCGGGTATGTTCCCTTCGCCGCATCAGCTCCGCCGCTCGACCCAGGTGACGCCGGGCCTCCGCGTCGGCAGAGGTGTCGCCCGGATCGACGGGAAACGAATCCTCATCCTCACTCTGTGGCTGGTTTGTTGAGTTCATCTTGAGGAGGGAGGGCACAAGGGCGGCGGTCAGACCGGCGACGAGGAGCAGGCCCAGACCGCCAAAGAGCAATCGCTTCTTCCGGGACGGCGTTCGCGGAGAAGCGGAAGGGGACGCGGTCAGAGGAGCGGTTTTACCCCCTGCTTGCGTGGGGACCATTGGGCTGGCCACTACCGTGTGAGGCATCGGCACGGCGACAGCGACCGGAATCGCACTCGGGGCCGGAGGAGCAGGCTTGAGGCCCATGCTCGCGGCGGCGGGGCGGGCCGCTTTGACATAAGGCGTCAGCGCTCGCGCCACCTCAGCGGGAGTCTGGAAACGGTCAGCCGGCCGGCGCGCCATCATTCTCCGGACGATCGCGCCGACGTCGGCAGAAATGCCGGCATGCTCCTTCTCCAGCGCGGGCGGATCGGCGTGCATGTGCCAGGCGATCTTCTGCACCGGAGTCCCTTTGTGGAAAGGCGGATGGCCAGCCAGCAGGTGATACAGAGTGCAGCCCAGGCTGTAGATGTCGGCGCGGATATCGACCTTGTGAGCGTCCGTCGCCTGTTCGGGAGCGATGTAGTCGGCCGTTCCCATCATTGCCCCGATGTGTGTCAGGGCGGAACGCCCCTGCTGTTCCGGCAGGCTCAGAAGCGCCAGCCCCAGGTCGAGGAGCTTGATCAGCTTGCCGTCAGCCGTCAGTAGCAAGTTATGGGGCTTGACGTCGCGGTGGACCATGCCCTGCTCGTGGACGTGCTGCAACCCGAGCGCGGCGTGGACGATGTAACCACAGGCCCGCGCCGCCGGCAGTGACCCTTCCTGCCGCACCAGATGGGCCAGATCGGTCCCTTCGACGTACTCCATGACACAAAAGTGCATGCCCTGATGCTCGTCTGCGTCTTGGATGAGAACGACGTTGGGATGCGACAGCCGAGCCACTGCCTTGATCTCGCGATGAAAACGCCGCAGCGCCTCGGGATGCGCGAGGAACTCCTGGCGGATGCACTTGACGGCGGCCAAACGATCGAGCCGGCGATGACGGGCCTTGTAGACCGTCCCCATGCCGCCTTCGCCAAGGCGTTCGAGCAGGACGTACTGTCCCATGACCAGATTGACGCCCTTGCCCTGGAAGAGTTGATTGACCTGAAACGCGGTCAGCCAACCGCGCTGGAGCAATTCGCGAGCCAGTTCTTTCGGTGCGGGGAATCGCTTCGTCAGGGGGCCAGCGGCCTCCGCGAACTGCTCCTCGGACAGCAGGCCCAGAGTTCGCAATTGACCGACGAGGTCGGCGAGCGTCAAAATTGTCATGCTGTCTGTCCCGAGGAGCAGGCCGAATAAGGGAGTGAAAGTGTAGAGTGTAAGCGGGTATCTCCCTCCTCGCAAGCGCCTTTCGCGATGACGCAACGCGTCTCGTCTTCTTAGAATGGGACGCAACGCTCCTGCTTCGCGTCACGACCTCCACGACCTGTTTCCCATGAAAACTGCCGCTATCCGAAGCCTGCGCCGCAAACTCGCCGCCGATACTCCCGTCTTCGGTCTCTGGGTCACGCTCGAAGCGCCCAGCATCACCGAAATGGCCGTCGCCCTTGGCGTCGATTGGGTCGTCATCGACGCCGAGCATGGCCACCTCGACTGGAAAGAGATTGTCGAGCATCTGCGTGCGACCGTTCGCAGCGACACGGTCGCCCTGGTGCGCATCGCGGAGT
>JBBRIK010000952.1:0-3295 GCA_038221045.1 Gemmatales bacterium | reverse complement strand
TCGGCTGCTCGATTCGCCCAACCAGTACCTCCGCTATGCCGCCCTCGAAGAAGGACGCTTCACGGGGCAGGTCATCCTGCAACTCGGCGGCAAGGCCAGCCAGTCGCTGGTGCCGTTGACGGCCGACATGCCGCGCAACCTGATCGGGGGGCCGAAGATGCCCAAGGAAGAGGGCATGGAAGAAGCCAACAAGACGCTCACCACGCGCGTCCTGAACATCACCGGCAAGGACGTCATCACGGCCACCTACATCGACGTGCAGAATCCGAAGGAGCCAGGCCGCAAGTTGACGGACGAGGGCCGCATGCTTACGGACGGCCAATTGGCGTGCATGGACGCGGACTATCAGAAGGACGTGACGGCGGTCCACGTCGGCGAACGGCTCTTCCTCCGCGTCGTCGATGCCGACCTCGATCAGACCGACAAGCGCGACAAGGCCAAGGTGCTGATCAAGACCAAGCGCGGCGAGGAAGAGATCGTCGAACTGGAAGAGACGCTGGCCCACAGCGGCGTCTTCACCGGCTCGGTGACGCTGAAGCCCGAGGAGAAGCCGACGCCGCGCAACCTGAAACCCGAATCGCCCGAGATTGAGTGCTACTTCGGCGACGTGCTGGAAATCGTCTACATCGACGAGTTGTCCGGCTCGGCCGAGGGGCCTGTCGAGATCAAACTCGAAGTGAAGGTGGTCATCGGCACCGACGGCAAGCTGTCGGCCTTCAGCAAGCGCTTCGCCGATGAGAACCTGGCCGTCGAGACGCGGTTCTTCATCGCCGAGAGCCATTTCGAGCTGTTCAAGAGTCACAAGCAACTGGCGCGCGACGCCGAGGCGAAGGCCGATCTTGAGGCCGGCCGCAAGATCCTTCGCGAGGTCATGGAGGACTATCCCAATCCGAAGTACACGCCGCGCGTAGCGTATCTGCTCGGCCAGTTCTCGCAAGAACTGAAGCAGTACAAGGAGGCGATCGAGTCGTTCCAGTTGATCGTGAAGGTCTATCCCGATCACGCCCTGGCGCCGGACGCTCAGTTCAAGATGGCCCAGTGTTACGAGGAGGGGGGCGAGTTCAACCAGGCCCTGGACGCCTATGTGACGCTGGCGGCGACCTATCCGAAGAACCCGCTGATCGCCAATGTGATGCTGCGAATCAGCGAGCACTTCTACAAGGAGAAGAACTACAAGGTCGCGGCCCAGGTATGCGAGAAGTTCATGGAGCGTTTCGACGGCCACAAGTGGGCGCCGAAGATGGCGTTCCGCGTCGGCCAGTGCTACCACCAGGACAAGCAGTACATGAAGGCGGGCGAGGCGTTCGAGACGTTCACGAAGAAGTTCAACGGCGACGCGCTCGGGGCCGACGCGATGTTCTGGGCCGGCGAGAGCTATCGCATGGGCGGGCAGTTGAAGAAGGCGTTCACCTGCTACAACAAGACCCGCTGGGACTACCAGGCCAGCGAGGCGGCCAAGTACGCTCGCGGCCGGCTCGCTCTGCCCGAGATGCTGCGACTGTTCGAGGAAGAAGCGAACCTGGATAACAAGTGACCTGACTTGCCGCATGCGGCTTAGCGGAGAGGTCCGCTAAGCCGCAAGCGGCAAGACAACCATACGAGCGCATCATGATGTATCTCTTTGCGGAAGCGGAAAAGTCGATGCTGCAAGACTTGCTCAACTCAGGCGTCATGAAGTACATGCTCGAGGGCGGCCTCTTCATGTGGCCCATCCTGGTCATGGGCATCATCGCCACCGCCGTCTGCATCGAACGCTTTCGAGCGCTGCGCATGCTGACCGTCGATAGCACCGACCTGCGCGATGAGATCCTCGCCCTGATGCAGGCCAACAAGCCTGAGGAAGCGTTGGCTTTGTGCGAGCGCAGTCCGGGGCCGGTGCCGGCGATTCTCGCCGTGGGGCTGCGCCGCTATCTGATGCTGCGCGATCTCGACTCCGAGCCGGCCAAGGTCGAGGAGCAGGTCGATAAGGCGATGGAAGACGCTGGCCCGCATGTCGTCGCCGTGCTGGAGAAGCACTTGCCGATCCTGGGAACGCTCTCCGCCGTCGCCCCGATGGTCGGCTCGGTCGGCACGGTCGTCGGCATGGTGATTCTCTTCCATGACATCGCCCTCAAGGCGGGCCAGGAAAACATCATCGTGGCGGCGGCCTCCGGTATCAAGGTCAAGCTGCTCGTCACGGTCTGGGGACTGCTTGTCGGCATCCCGGCCTATGTCGCTTACAACTACTTCAACACCATCATCAACGCCTACATGCTGCGCGTTGAAGAAGCCGCCACGATGCTCAACGAGTCGGTGACGGTGCGCATGGAACTATCGCATCGGGCCGCGTCGCGGGAAAAGGCGGGAACGTCGTCGCACATGGTCGCCGAGCCTGCGAACCGCTGAACCTCGGGAGGAGCAGGCCATGAAGATGCGACGCCGCAAGAATTCGATGCTGAATGAACCGCCCGCTGTCATGCTGACGGATCTGGCCTTCAATTTGCTTATCTTCTTTGTCGTCTGCGCCTCAACCGATCCCGAGTCGGGACGGCGGCAGAACGTACCAAGCGGCAACAAGCAGGAGGCGGCCGCCGCCCAGATGGAGCAGAATATCGAGGTGGTGCTGACCAAGGACAAGGCCGCGATCAACGGCGTCGATGCTCCGCTGGAGGGTCTGCGGGCGAAGATCAAGACCATGCTGGCCGGCAAGGCGAAGCCCGAACAGCGCGTTGTGGTCGTCAAGACGCGGAAGGACACGCCTTATCATCACTGGATTACCGTGACGGACCTGATCGAACAGGGGGGCGGCATCATCGCCATCGAGGTCGAGAAGAGTAACGAAGTCCCCGTGCGGTGAGGTGCCGCGTGCAAAGCCGCAAGCGGCAAGACAGGGCAGCGAAGCATGAAAATCAGAAGGCGACATCTCGAAGCGGGCGTGCCGGCGGTGGCGATGGCCGATATTGCCTTTAATCTTGTGCTATTTTTCATTATCCTGGCAAGGACGCAGGATGATAGCAATCTGAAATGGCAACCCGCCAGTGGCACGCGTCTGGAGTCGATCAGCAACTCCAAGGTCAGCGTGACCGTCAATCAGGAAAACGAAGTTTTCCTCAACCGCGTGCGCGTCAACTTGACGGACCTGACTCCCAAGATTGAGGCGCTGCTCGGCACCGATCAGCCGGGCAAGCGAACGGTGCTGCTGAAGATTCACAGGACAACCGAGGCTGCGACCTTCGAGCCCATTATCGAGGCGGTCAGCCAGGCCGGCGGCGATCTGGTTCATGTACTGGCGGAAGAACGAGAGCGGTAATGTTTT
>JBBRIK010000951.1:0-3295 GCA_038221045.1 Gemmatales bacterium | reverse complement strand
GGTCGCGGCCGGCAAGCCAATCCTCGGCGGCGGCGCCGGCACCGGCCTGAGCGCCAAGTGTGCCGAGGACGGCGGCGTCGATCTGCTCATCATCTACAACTCGGGCCGGTTTCGCATGGCGGGACGCGGCAGCCTCAGCGGTCTGATGCCGTACGGCGACGCCAATCAGATCGTCCTCGACATGGCGCGCGAGGTGTTGCCGGTCGTGCGCGATACGCCCGTCGTGGCCGGCGTCTGTGGGACCGATCCGTTTCGCCTCATGAAGTATTTTCTGCGTGAGATTCAGGCGATGGGCTTCAGCGGCGTGCAGAACTTCCCCACGGTCGGACTCATCGACGGCGTCTTTCGACAGAACCTCGAAGAGACCGGCATGAGCTATGGACTTGAGATCGACATGATTCGCATGGCGAGCGAGTTGGGGCTGCTGACCTGTCCCTATGTGTTCGACGAGGACCAAGCACGCGCCATGGCCCGCGCGGGGGCCGACGTGCTGATTCCGCACATGGGACTGACGACGAAGGGTATGATCGGCGCCCAGACGGCGATGACGTTGGAGGAAGCGGCGCGGCGGGTGCAGAGCCTGAGCAACGCGGCACGCGGAGTGAAGCCCGGCATTCTGGTCCTGTGTCATGGCGGACCGATCGCCGAGCCGGAGGACGCTCAGTATGTGCTGAGCCATACCGAGGGCGTGGTGGGCTTCTTCGGCGCTTCGAGCATCGAGCGGTTGCCGACCGAGGAGGCGATCACCGGATGCGTGAAACGCTTCAAGCAGTTGACGCTGTCGCTCATGTCAGGTGAGCGGGGCGTATGAGGAATAGGAAGATTATTCGCAATACGCGGCCACGAGGGCCGAGAGACGATTGGCGGCGCGCGATTCGCTCACGCCGTAATTCTTCGCCACATCGGCGGCGGCGGCTCGCATCGCCTGATACTCGACCACTTCAAGCGGTACACCCTGCTCTTCCGCTTCGGCCCGCAAACCCGGCCCACTCAGCACCAGGATCGCGCCGTGAATCGTCACGGCCGCATCGACTTCCGGGATGCCCTTGCTGGCCAGGAAGTCGTACTGCTGCTGTAAGAGGCACTCGAACTTGTACTCGAATTGATCGTCCGTCAGCTCGCCGGCCTCATAGCGGCGAAGCTGGCGATTGAGACGGCGGGCCATCCGCGGCAAAACCATCTCCATCAACTCTTTATTCATCGGGTTCCCCAGGAAGGGCAATTCCACAACGGGGCAGTCCTGGCCAAACGAGGTTCCGCGCTCTCGGGCCACTTCTATTGTAATTCTCTTTCCCCCCTCAGGCCAAAGCCAGAGCGCGCTTCGTGGCTGCACTTCCTTGCGGCGCGGCGAATCACACCGCTCGGAGCGATTGTAAGCCCCGCGCGCAAGCGAACCGTTGCACTTGCCCGCCGCAGACCCGATAATCAACCTCGCCCCGAGGCCCAGGCCGGCCTCCGTTCTCCACCCGCTGTGAGGTCCTCCATGCGATTGCGTTCCTTGCTCCCTGGCGCCGCCCCCCTGATCCTGCTGCTGCCTCTGCTCGCCCTTGAGGCGAAAGACAAAGAACCGAACCCGGCAAAAGACCGGTCCATCCGCTGGAAAAAGACGGTTATCGACACGAAATTCCGTTCTGAAGGCGCCACCGTCGCTGACGTCAACAAGGACGGCAAGATGGACATTCTGACTGGCGAGGTCTGGTATGAAGCGCCGGACTGGAAGATGCACGAGATTCGCAAGCCGGCCGCCAATTACGGCGACGGTCTCGGCAGCTACTCGACCAGCTTCGCCTGCTGGGCCGAGGACTTCAACGGCGACGGCTGGCCCGATCTGCTCGTCATCCGCTTTCCCGGCGAGCCGTGCTACTGGTACGAAAATCCCAAGGGACAAACCGGACACTGGAAGGAACACCTGGTTTGTGATAACGCCTGCAACGAGACGCCTCAGTTCATCGAGTTGTTCGGCAAGGGCAAGCGCGTCCTCGTCATGGGCGTGCAGCCCAAGAATAGGGTCAGCGACAATGAGGGCCAGATGTGCTGGCTGACGCCGGGCAAGGATCCAACGAAGCCCTGGGAGGTGCATCCGATCAGCGAGCCGAGCATCACCGACAAGAAAAGCATCATTCCCGGCACCTTCAAGTTCTCGCACGGGCTGGGCGTCGGCGACATCAACGGCGACGGCCGGGCCGACGTCGTCATCCCGCAGGGTTGGTGGGAGCAGCCGGAAAAGGTCACCGACGCCCCCTGGACCTTCCATGCCGCCAATCTCGGCGACGCCTGCGCGGATATGTTCGTCCACGACATGGACGGCGACGGCCGGGCCGACGTGATCTCCAGTTCGGCGCACAAGTTCGGGTTGTGGTGGTATCACCAGCGCGGCGACAAGGCGAACCCGACGTTCTTCAAGAACGATCTGTTCCGCGAGTTGCTGTCCGAGACGCACGCGATGCACTTTGTCGATATCAATGGCGATGGGAAGAAGGACCTGGTGACCGGCAAGCGCTGGTGGTCGCATGGCCGGAGCGAGCCGGGCCACGATTGGCCGGCGATGCTCTACTGGTTCGAGGCCAGCGTCGTCACAAGCAAGGATGGCAAGGTCAAGGAGACGCGCTTCACTCCCCGCGTCATCGATACCGACTCCGGCATCGGCACGCAGTTCTGGGTGGGCGATTTCAACGGCGACGGCTTACCCGACATCGTGACCTCGAACAAGAAGGGGACGTTCCTGTTCGAGCAAATGCGCGGCGGATCGAGCGCGAAGATCGAGAAGTGAAGATCGAAACGCGGCGCTTGACCGCAAACTGATTCCTCGGAGATTGCTCTCCTGGTGGGATAGGAGAGCAATCTCCGTGCATCACTCATTCAGGGGGAGGAAGCCCCAGAGCAAGCCCAACACCGCCGCCGCGAGGAGAGGCCAGACGAAGAACATCGTCCTCTCCGAGGCGAAAGCGACGTAGTAGACAAACGCGCCGCCGCAGGACAGGAACAACCCCAGACCAGCCGCCTGGCGAAGCCGGCGTCGTCCTCGTTGCGCTGCTTGCCACTGTGTCCTGTACTCCTCAGCGATCCGCTCGATCAACGCCGGGTCGAATTGCTCCATCGTCAACTGGCTCTTGACCTTCGAGGGGGTCATGCCCGTCTGGAGCAATTCCCGGCAGAACTTGCGTACTTCCTCGTCATCCATCGTCATCCTCCTCGAATTCGAGTCGTAACCCGTATCCGTGGCTGGAGACAACTCGCAACTATTTCTATTGGGCGAGATTGGGTTTTTCCGTCCGAGCCGCGAGCGTAAGCGACC
>JBBRIK010000950.1:0-3295 GCA_038221045.1 Gemmatales bacterium | reverse complement strand
CATCGGAGGCGGCAGATCGAAGAGGCACTGCAAGAGTCCGTCGAGCAACATCGCGTCATGGAGGAGCATCTGACGGCCCTCGTGCAAGCCTCGGCTACCCTGACGGGGACGCTGGAACCCTCCGCCGTCTTGACCTCAATCCTGCAACTATCCGCGCGGCTTCTTCCCGCCGACGCTTACGCCGTCTGGCGGTTCCACCCGCCATCGGGACGGTGGCACGTCGCCTCGTCGTCCGGCCTGTCGGAAGAGTACAAACAGGCAGCAGTCCGGGCGCTCGAACAGACTCCCCAGATGCCCGAGACCCCTGTCATCGCCGACGACGTATTTTCACTGCCGATGCTCGCTGAGCGGCAAGAGGCGTACCGGGCCGAGGGTCTGCGCTCGCTGCTGGCCGTGCCGTTACGCATTCACGGTCAGGTCTGCGGCACGTTGGTCATTTACCACCGCCAGCCGCACCGTTTCGACGACATCGAGGTCCGCGTGGCGACCGCCGTGGCGAACCTGTCTGCCGCGGCCATCGGCTCGGCAGACTTGTACGAGGGACAGGGCCGGCTGCGCGCCGAGGCGCAAGAGCACAAGGAGCGGCTGCGAGTCACGCTGGAGAGCATCGGCGACGCGGTGATCGCCACGGATACAGCGGGATGCGTGACGTTTCTTAACCCGGTGGCCGAGTCCCTCACCGGCTGGACGATGGCCGTGGCGCAAGGTTCGAAGCTGGAGGACGTCTTTCACATCGTCAATGAGCATAGCCGGCAGGTCGTCGAGAACCCGGCCCATCGCGTCCTGCGCGAAGGGGTGGTTGTCGGCCTGGCGAACCACACGGTCCTGATCTCGAGGGATGGCAGGGAGATCCCGATCGACGACAGCGGCGCCCCGATCCGCACTCACGAGGGACAGATAGCCGGCGTCGTGCTGATCTTTCGGGACGTGACGGAGAGGAAGCAAGCGGAAGCGGCCCTGCGGCAGAGCGAGGAGCGTTTTGCACGGTTCATGCAACACCTGCCCGGCCTCGCCTGGATCAAGGATGAGCAGGGTCGTTACGTCTACGCCAACGAAGCCGCCATGAAGATCTTCCGCCGTCAGCGGGAAGAACTCTACGGCAGGACCGACGAGGAGGTTTTCCCCCCGGAGACCGCCGCCCAGTTCAAAGCGAACGACCGGCAAGTATCGGCGAGCGCGACCGGCATTCAGGCTGTCGAGACCTTGCAGCACGAGGACGGCGTACTCCACTACTCGATCGTCAGCAAGTTCGCTATTCCGGGGCAAGACGGCAAGGCCGCGCTAGTTGGTGGGATGGCGATCGACATCACCGAACGCCGGGTTGCGGAGCAAACCTTGCGCGAGAGCGAAGAGCGGCTGCGTCTGGCGTTGGAAGCCGGTCGCATGGGCGTTTGGGACTGGAACGTGCGTACCAACGAGATTCAGTGGTCCGATAATCTCGAACCCATCCACGGGCTTGCCCCCGGAACCTTCGGCGGGACGCTGGACGCCTTTAAGCAGCTGATCCACCGGGACGACCAGGAGTTGGTGAGCAGGGCCATGACGCGCGCGTTGGAGGAGCGGACCGGCTACGACGTCGAGTTCCGCAACGTCTGGCCGGACGGCAGCGTCCACTGGATGACCGGGAAGGGGAAAGTGTTCACCGACCACGCCGAGCCGTCGCGCATGATCGGTGTCGGCATGGACATCACCGAGCGCAAGCGGGCCGAGCAGGACGCCCAGTTCCTCGCCGACGCCAGTGATGCCCTGGCCGGTCTGGTGGATTACGAGAGCACGCTTCAAAAAGTAGCGCGGCTGGCCGTGCCGTCTTTCGCCGACTGGTGTACCGTGGACATGATGGACGAGAACGGCTCCCTGCGGCGGCTGGCGGTCGCTCACGTGGATCCATCGAAGGTGGAGCTGGCCCACGAGCTGCACCGTCGCTACCCAGCCGATCCCAATGCCCCTCAGGGTGTCTGGAACATCCTCCGAACCGGGTATTCGGAGATCATTTCCGAGATAAGCGACGATCTCCTCAGGACGTCGGTCCAGGACGCCGACCTCCTCAACATCATGCGCGAATTGGGTCTGAAATCGTACATGGGCGTGCCGCTGACTGTGCGTGGCAAGGTACTCGGCGTCATCACGTTGATCGCCGCCGAGTCGGGTCGTCGGTATTACGACGCCGACCTCATCATGGCCGAAGACCTGGCGCACCGGGCGGCGGTCGCCATCGAGAACGCACGGCTCTACCAGGCGGTGCGGGAGGCCGACCGCCGCAAGGACGAGTTCCTCGCGCTCCTGGGGCACGAGCTGCGCAACCCGCTGGCCCCGATCCGCAACGCCTTGCACGTGCTGAAGCTGCCGGGAGCAGACCCCGCCATCACCAAGCGGGCGCACGAGATGATGGAGCGGCAGATCGAGTACATGGTCCGCCTGGTCGATGACTTGCTCGACGTATCACGCATCATGCGCGGCAAGGTCGATTTGCGCCGCGAGCCGGTCGAGCTGGCCACGGTCGTCGCCCGCGCGGTGGAGACTTCGCAGCCGGTTATCGACGCGGAAGGGCACCAACTCACGGTCTCGGTGCCGCCCGAGCCGCTCTGGGTAAACGGCGACCTGGTGCGGCTGGCGCAAGTCGCCAGCAACCTGCTCAACAACGCCGCGAAATACACTGAGCGGACTGGGCAGATCTGGATCGCGGCCGCGCGGGAGGAGGATGAGGCGGTTCTGCGGGTGCGCGACACCGGCATCGGGATCGCCGGCGAGCTGTTGCCCCGACTTTTCGATATGTTCTTTCAGGCCGAGCGCCGCACCAAGGATTCGCAGGGCGGCCTGGGCATCGGCCTGTCGCTGGTGCGCGGCCTCGTGGAGTTGCACGGCGGCAGCGTCGAGGCGCACAGCGCGGGGTTGGGCACCGGCAGCGAGTTCGTGATAAGGCTCCCCCTATTGGCTAGAGACGAGAGCGCGACGGATCGTCGTGAGCAGGCAGGCAGTACCGAAGGGAAATTCGCCCCGCGCCGGGTACTCGTCGTGGACGATAACGTGGACGCCGCCGATAGCCTCGCCATTCTCTTACGGTTGGGAGGGCAGGACGTGCAGGTTGCCTACGATGGTCTGACCGCCCTGGAGAAGGCCAAGGCCGACCCGCCGGCCATCGCGTTCCTCGACCTTGGCATGCCGAAAATGGATGGTTATGAACTGGCGCGGGCGTTCCGGTCGCACGCTCGCCTCAAGGGTGTGGTGCTGGTCGCCCTGACCGGCTGGGGACAGCCCGAGGACCGCCAACGGACCAGGGAAGTCGGGTTCGACCACC
>JBBRIK010000949.1:0-3298 GCA_038221045.1 Gemmatales bacterium | reverse complement strand
GGCTCCATCGTCAGCAAACTGGCCCCTCCGCGCGACGGCGTGCCGGCGTTCGTCAGCTATCCCTACGTCATCCGCGACGGCTCGATCACGCCTGGGCAGCACGCCAGTTTTCTCGGCAAGGCGCACGATCCGCTGTTCACGACGCAGGACCCCAACAGTGCCGACTTTCGCCTTCCCGAACTGAGCCTTCCAGCGAGCCTGACGCCGGAGCGTCTGGAGAATCGCCGGGAGGTGCTGAAGCTGATCGACAAACAGAGCGAGCTGCTCGAATACTCGGCCAAGGCACGCGGCATCGACGAGGCGTATGGCAAGGCCCTGAGCCTGTTGACGTCGCCGGGCGTCAAGAAGGCATTCGATCTGGCCTCGGAGCCAGGAGCAGTGCGCGACCGTTATGGACGAACGACGTATGGCCAGGGTTGCCTGCTGGCGCGCCGGCTGGTCGAGGCGGGAGTGAAGTTCGTCAACGTCTATTTCGCGCCGTTCATCGGCGGCTGTACGGGCGGCTGGGACACGCATGGCTTCAACGACAAGCCAATGTATCCCGTCCTGAAGAACTACCTGCTGCCGATCACCGATCAGACGTTACCGGCCCTCCTCGACGATCTCGATAGCCGAGGTCTGCTCGAGACGACGCTGGTTGTATGGATGGGCGAGTTCGGCCGCTCGCCGAAGATCAACGACAAGGCGGGCCGCGATCATTGGCCACAGTGCTATCCCGCGCTTCTCGCCGGCGGCGGCGTCAAGCGTGGCTTCGTCTTCGGCGCTTCGGACAAGATCGGCGCCTATCCAGCGAGCGATCCGGTACGTCCGGAGGACCTGTCGGCCACGATGTTTCAGTTGCTCGGCATCGATCCGCGAACCGAAGTGCGCGACGCCCTGAATCGTCCGCTGCCGATCAGTACAGGCCGGCCCATCAGCGGCGTGATGACCTGATGCCATTCAACGAATCGATCCTGTCGCTCGTTGTATCCATGAAGGAATTGATCCCCTCATCGTGGAGGTTCACATGTCTTCGCGCATCCCCAGGTTGGCCGGCTTCGCGCTGATCGCCGCTCTTGTCTGCAGTCCCGTCCGGGCCGACAAGCCGAAAGCTGCCGGAACACAGAAGGATGTGTTCGGTTACACTGCGGCGTTCGACGAACAACTGAAGAAGGTCGGCCAGATCAGCCCTCAAGACTTCGCCAAGTTGTTCCCTGTGAAGAGCCAGTACCTCGAACAACTGGACTTCGATCCGACGAAGGCCAAGTTTTACGAAGGCTTTAACCTCGATCCGGCGAAGTCTCCCAAGAGGTGGGGCTATGACTTCCGCCTCGACAAGGAGGAGGAGGCCGCCTTCAAGAAGAACGGTTTCGTCGTCAGCGAGCGGATGGGGGCGGCCAGCTTCGCCGAGCAGTTCTATCGCATTTACACCCGCGATTTGCCGGTGTACATTTCGTCAGACGCCCTTCTGCACGCCTGGCACCGCAGTTACGACGGCATGCTCGAAGAACTTGAAGAGACCTATCTGTCGAAGTCGCTCGAAGAGATTCTTTCGACGATGGCCGAGCAGGTGTCGGCCGCGAAAAAGGCGTATGGCCAGGGCGTTCTCTCCGAGAGTTTGACCGACGCCGACTACTTCCTCGCCGTCGCTCACAGTCTGCTGACGGGGAACGCAGTCAAGACACAACTCGATCAAGACGCGCGCGTCGAGAAGACGCTCAAGGCCATCCAGGGGTTGCAGTTGCAGGAGTTCATTCTGTTCGGGCGCGATCGTGTGATGGACTTCTCTCAGTTCAAGGTGCGCGGCCACTACGAGAACTCGGAGTTGCTCAAGCGCTACTTCAAGGCGATGATGTGGTGCGGCCGTACCGATCTCCGCGTCGCGGGCGGCAAGGACGAAAACCGCTCCTCCTCCTCGCCGCGTGAAATGGGAGGGGCTGTCGTCCTGAACGATCTGCTCAAGCGCGCGAAAAAGTTCGAGCAATGGCAACAGTTCGATCATCTCATCCAGACCTTCGTCGGCCGCACCGATTCGATGACCTTCGCGCAGTTGGATGCCGTGCTGGCCAAGGGAGGCATCAAGTCGCCTGCCGACGTCAAGGACCTCGGCACGCTCAAGGCGCTTCAGGATGAGATTCTCAAGGGCAACATCGGTCTGCAACACATCCGCAGCGACTATTTCGTCTCCTCGCCCTTTGGGCCGGACAAGGCGGAACTGCCGCACTCTTTCACCTTCCTCGGCCAGAAGTTCGTCCTCGATAGTTGGGCGACGGCCAAGATCGTCGCCGACGATGTGATGTGGGATAAGCGCAAGGTGCAGCGGCGGGTCCCCAGTTGTCTCGACGTCGCCTTCGCCGCCCTGGGCAATGATGCCGTGGTACCGGACCTCGTGGAGCGCATGACCAACGAGAAGGGACGGCGTTTCCGGGATGGACTGAACTACCAGCACAACCTGGCGGCGGTGCGGCGGGTGATCGACGCGCAGGACAAAGCGGCGTGGGACGAGAATCTCTACATGAACTGGCTGAGCGTCCTCCGTGAGTTGTCGAAGCCGCTCGACGAGAAGGCCCCGGAAGTGATGCGGACACGGGCCTGGGCGAGCAAGACGGTCAACACCCAACTGGCATCCTGGACGCAACTGCGCCACGACACCATCCTCTATGTCAAGCAGTCTTACACGATAGGGACGTCGTGCGAGTATCCGGCGGGCTTCGTCGAGCCGGTCCCGCACTTCTGGGAGCGCTTCGAGAAGATGGCGTCGCGTGGCGCCGAGTTGCTCGAAAAGACCCCTTTCCCCGATCGCACCGTCGAGAAGCAACATACCATCGGCGGGCGGCCCGGCCGCAAGGAAACGATCAAGCTGGCTGATGTGCAAAAGCGTCAGGCGGCATTCTTCCGCAACTTCGCCGAGAGGCTTGCCACGCTGAAGAGCATCGCGGTCAAGGAACTGGAGCAAAAACCGCTGACCGCCGCCGAGACGAAGGTGCTGCAGGACGTCGTGCAGATCCATCGCGGCAGCGGTATCACGCGCTACAACGGCTGGTATCCCGGCCTCTTCTACAAGGGTCGTCTCGACTCAGGAAAGTGGGACGCCCTTGTCGCCGACGTTCATACGGATGTGCCTTCTGGTGAACTGGGCGATCCGGGCTGTGTGTTGACGCAGGGAGTGGGCAACATCGATCTGATGCTCATTGCGATCGACAACGGCAAGGACAGGATGGTCTATGCTGGACCACTCCTCAGCCATTACGAGTTCGAGATGCCCGGCGTCACCCGCAAGGCCGACTCCGAATGGAAGAAGAACATCATCGACGGCAAG
>JBBRIK010000948.1:0-3310 GCA_038221045.1 Gemmatales bacterium | reverse complement strand
ACTGCCGCGACCTGCACGACGTCGCCGACCCGCACGACCTCCCCTGTCGTGCAGTCGCGCTGCGGCACGGGGGGCGCGACGCCGGCCACCGCCGCCGTGCCGCCGTCGGGGGTGGTGATGCGCAGGGCGTCGGCCACGCCGCGGCGAATGGCGTGCTCATCCTCGATGACGACCAGACGGGACAGGGACATGGCTTCACCAGAGAGAAATCGCCGCTTGCGGCTTAGCAGAGGAATCCGCCAAGCCGCAAGCGGCGAAGAAGAGAAGGTTCACTCCGGAATCGCGATGCCCTTGCGGTTGGCCTGATCGCGCAGCGCGCCGCGGACGGCCTCGTCGAACACCTTGCTGCCGGCCTTGATGTTCTTCTTCATCTTCTCACGCACATAGGTGTCGCGCTTCTTCGACAGTTCGACGATTTCCTTCTGAATCGTCTCGCGCTCCGACTGCTTCTTCTTCACGAAGGCGACGCGCTCCTCGGGAGTCATTTTCTTCAGTTCGTCGCACAACTCCGCCTCGGGGATCTTGGTGATGTCGAGTTTGGGATCGTCCTTCAGACGATCGACGAGGTCCCAGTCGGAGTTGCGATAGTGCGCGCCGCCCTTGGAGATGGCCCGTGTGGCGGCCGCGGCGGGAGCGAGCTTGCCCGCGTTGGAATCCTGAGCGGTCTGGTTCTGCACCTTCGCCTCGCGTGTCTCCTTCCGGCCGTAGGCGACGTAGGTGGAGTTGAGCTGGGTGCTGAGTTCGCCGAGCTTCTTGTCGTGCGGCGTGGCGACGGCGACGATGCCCTTGTCCTGGTCGATGGCGGCGTAACTGCCCTCGGCCATCTTCGCGAATTGCTCCCAGCCCTTGCCCTCGGCCGCAAAGCCGCGGCGCGTGCAGTAGATCGTGTTGATGATGATGTCCTTCTTCAACGCCAACTGGGCGACGTCCTTGAGGTGGACCTCCTTGTCTTGATCGACCGGCTCGTTGCCGCAGACGAAGATCATCTTGAGGGCCTTCTTCTCCTCGCTCCACTTCTGCTCGGAGATGGCGTCGCGGCAGACGCGGGCGACGTATTCGGTGCCACCGTAGATCGTCAGGGCGTTGAGCTTCTTGTAGACCTCGTCGAGATCGTCGGTGAGGTCGGATTCCTTGCGGACCCAGCCCTTGCCGGCGTCGTAGGAGTTATGGCCATAACTGTAGAGGCCGACACGAAGTCGAGGAGCGGGCTTCGCCTTGCCCAGGTCGTTGACGACGTCCCACAACTTGACCCGGACCGAGTCAATCAGTCCGTTCATGCTGCTGGAGACGTCGAGGCAGATGACGACGTCAACCGTGGGCTGGGCCGGCTTGTCCGCCGCCAGCGTGGGGGAAATGACCAGGGCCAGGCCCAGCAGGGCGAGGCCGAACGTCAGACGAAAGCGCGTCATGAATACCTCCGAGGGGATGGTGAGCGACGCTCACTTGTTTGGGACGAGGACAATGTCGAATGTGCCGGCTTCGTAGGTCCCGCCGGCATTCTTTTCCTTGCGCGGGTCGATAATCAGCGAGGGCTTGATGAAGCGATCCGTCTTGTTGTGCGGATCGCCCTTGAAGTAGAGTTGCGTGATCAGTTCCTTGTAACCGCGGGCGCGAACCAGATAGTGAATGTGGCTCGGCCTCCACTCCTTCGGCCCTATCTGATACGCGCCTGGATGGACCGTCTCGTATTCGTAGTAGCCGTTCTCGTCGGTGATGAGGCGGGCGCGGTTGACGAAGACGCCGTCCTTCGGCGGGTTCTTCGGATCGTCGTTGTCGTAGCGGCCCTTGTCGTTGGCTTGCCAGATATCGACGACGACGCTGAAGAGAGGCTTGCGCGTGTCCAGCCCCCAGATTCGGCCGCTGATGAGCATGACCGTCCCGGCCTCCAGGGGCGGCGTGATCTTGGCCCGGAACGGCGCGCCGGGGCGATGATACGGGCCAAGAATGTTGTCCTCGGTGGCGGCGAGCTGGATTTCCGATGGCTTCGGCTCGGCGGCGAGAAATATGCCATACTTGCCGAGAGTGCCGGATAGAGGGGTCGCCTGGGCCTGGGTGTGGAGCAGGAGACCGCTCGCGCGGGTGGCCGACAGACCTAACAACCCCTGTACCATTTGACGCGGTTAAAATCCGTTAATATTCGTGGGACTCTGATAAGAGACGCGACTCCCTGTCAGACAAGACGATTGACCCCGGCGTTTCGATTGCCTCCGCATCGATCTTCAACGCATTCTACCTGCCCGTTGAGAGCCGCGGTGTAACGGGATGGTAACGAGAACGCGCGTCGGGTAAACCTGCGCGAGGCAATCCTGAGGATACAACGCCGGCGCGGCCCGCGTCATCGTCCAGGTCTAAGAGGCGAGCTCAATCCGGAAGGAGAGAGAAGCGGGGGAGACTGAAGAGACGGCGTCCAGCGTTCCGATGAGGAGAAGGGGGCAATCGTCCTCAGCTTTTCCGTCTCCGACAAAATCGACCCCCTCGAACGAGGAGAAGTGCTTTGATTTATCCGCAAGCCTGCCGCGCAGGCTTCATCGTGCGTGAACTGGCGCGTGGCCTGCTGGTTCGCGATCCGCGCCGCAAACGCCAGCATCGTCTCAACGACGTGGCCGCCTGGGTCTGGGCGCGCTGCGATGGACGAACCCCCGTCACTCTGCTGGCTGAGCATATGCGCTGGATGTTCGGACTGTCCGATCCCCTGCCGGTCTTGCAGGCGACTCTCGAGAAACTCTCGAGGTGGCGCTTGCTCGAAGACGTCTCCCCGGAGTGGTCCGGAGGGCGATTGCGACGGCGCGATCTCTTGACACGTCTGATCGCCTCGCTGATCGCGGTGCCATTCGCGCTGCTGTCCGTCATCCGAAGCTGAGAACCGTTCAAGCACTCGCGGCTCACCTTGGACTTACGAGCCGCCGTCCAGTTCCTCCGCTCCGCTCTGCGCCGGGTCGTAGGGTTCCAGCCACTGGATCACTTCGATCCGGTTCGAGTCCGGGTCCGCGATGAAGAAACGATCGCAACAGGGAATGGGCGTCGTCTCGTCCGTGGCGATGCCACGCTCGCGGAAATACGCCCGCGCCTGTTGCGCGTTCTCGACGCGAAGGGCGAAGTGGCGCGGACTTACCGTATCGGGCTTCGGCTTCAGCAGCAGATGCAATTGCTGGTTGCCCAGGTCGAACCAGAGGACGCTGAACGCGAAAGTCCTCGGCTTGGCTATCTCCTTCAGGCCGAGGAGGTCGCGATAGAATCGCCGGCTCCGCTCCAGGTCGGTGATGAGGACCGAGACGTGGTCGATCTGTGTCACTTGCAGGGCCGACATATC
>JBBRIK010000947.1:0-3319 GCA_038221045.1 Gemmatales bacterium | reverse complement strand
CTCCACCGGGACCGCCTCGCCGAGAGGACGCGTCGTCAATACCAGCAGCACCGGACTGACGCGGCGCGCCACCAGCCGGGCCAGCGCCCAGGAAGTCGAATCCAGCCAGTGGCCATCTTCCAGAACAAGCAACAACGGCGCGGTGGCGGCCGCCTCACTCAGGAGTCGGAGGAGGAGGCGATTGGTGTTGTCGGCCCGCACTTCGCCCGTCATCTGGGCGGTGAAGTCGTTGTCGGGCCAGTCGCCCTTGACGACGACAGACAACAGCGGTGCCAGCCGTGGCAGGTCGGTGTCGGCCTCCAGTTGCTTGACAATGTGCTGCCGCACGGCCTCGGGTTGATCGGACACGCCGTCCAGATGAAACAACTGCTGGAAGACGGCTCGCCAGGCGTAATAGGGAGTGGCCCTTTCGACGGCGTCGCCGTCGCCGGTCAAGACGGTGATCCCCGCGCCGCGCGCTTGCGCCAGCAGGTCGGCGACCAGCCGCGATTTGCCGATGCCCGCGTCTCCCTCGACGATCACCGGAGAAATCGGCGTCGGACTCGCATCGGCTTTGCTGGCTCCTGCCGCGGCGAGAGAACGCAACCGTTCCGTCAGGGCCTGTCGCTCCGCTTTCCGTCCAATCATGCCATGTTGGGCGTCCTGGATCGTCTTCTCCGCGCCGCCACAGGAGCGGAAGACCGGCACCAGGCCTGTCTTCCCCTTGAGGGGAATGGGAGGCAGTGCCTCGAAGTGCAGTCGGGCTTGTGCGGCCCGATAGGTCGCCTCATCGCAGAGAACGTCGCCGTGCGCTGCCTGCATCAGCCGGGCCGACAGGTTGACCACGTCGCCGAGCATGGTGTATTCGCGGCGTACCGAGCTGCCGTAAGCGCCGCAGAAGGCCCGGCCCGTCGCCACCCCGATCGAACTCGACCAGCCCAGCGCGCCGAGCCGGGCCTGCATCGCCTGAGCCGCCCGCACGCCGCGTACGGGGTCGTTCTCGTGCGCCAGCGGCGGCAGTCCCAGAGCCGCAACCAGCGTCACTCCCTTGTCATCGACGCTGAGCTTGTTGATGCTGCCTTCGTAGCGATACAGCGACTGCTGGAGTTCACACATGGCGAGCTGTGCCTGCTCCAGGGGCGTGTTGTAGTTGAGGTTGGGGAGGTTGAGGAACAGCACGGTGATCTTTCGCATCTCGCTCAGCCAGCCCGTCTGTCCCGCCTCCAGCCGCGACCGCACGGCCGCGGGAATGTAGCCCCGGACTCCCGCCGCTGCCGCCCCGTGCAGTGGCGGCAGGCGAAGCGCCCGGGGAAGCAGAGGGGTCCGTACTTCTCGCAACCGAATCGGACCCGTCGAGAGTCGCTCGCCTGCACACAACTCCTGGATGAGGCTCCAGGTCTGTGGCGGGACGACCACTTCGCCAAGGCCGGCGTGTTTGCACACTTCGCCGACCTGCGCCAGCGGCTCTCCCGAGACGACGAACTCACAACGGCCCAAAATCCCCCCGAGGTGCAGGCTCCGCACGTCGCCGGACGCCACCGCCACACGCAAGGCCAGAGGCTCCCCTCCAACGGCTCGATAATCGGCCAGGGAGGACTGCACGGCCAGGGCGCACTGCGCCGCCCGCAGCGTCAGAGTGGTGCGGTCCTCGTTGGAAGCGTCGGGTTGCCAGAGGGCGAGCAGGGCGTCGCCAGCGAACTTGACCACGTCGCCGCCATGAGCGATGACGATCTTGATGATCTGACCGAAATACTCGTTGAGCATTTGCGTCAGTTCTTCGACTCCCGATCGGCCATGCTCGGCCAGCCGCTCCGTCAGCGAAGTGAAGCCAGAGATGTCGGCAAAGAGGACGGAACCGAGAAAGGTATCCGCGTGCGGAAGCGGGAGGGGCGACGGGTCCGCTGCCAGCCGGCGCAAGATCAGGGCCGGGACATAGCTGGTGAAGTTTTCAAGGATGACAGAATCGGTCATCATGAGGCCGAGATCCCCGATTGGCGAGCGGGGCGTGTGAATACCCTGGCTCAGTAACTTACCGAGGCGTTTCCACGCCCCGCTCGCCTCTCAATTCAAGCGTAGCGCTTCACTAGACCGATACGGTAAGACCTTCGTAGGCGACCTGCACCTCGCAAGCGTCCGGCGGTCGTCCTTCCTTCTGGAGCGCTTGAACCATCAACTCGCGAGCATAGCGTTCGATGCCCTCCAGTTCCTCGTCGGTCCGCTTCGGTTCGTGATGGCCCAGGTGCAAGCGGCGTGCGCCGGCTGCGGCCGCCGTGGCGACGCATCCTTCCACGGTGCCATGGCCCCAGCCGCGTCGCGCCAGTGGTCTGTCAGTGCCGATGCCGATTTCTCCCCGATACTCCGCGTCCAGATACTGCGCATCGAGATAAAGCAGGTCGGCGTTCCGGGCGAAGTCAGCCAGTTTGCGGTCCGGCAACTCCGTCAGTTCGTGGTCCGAGGCAAAGACGATGGCATGTTCGCCGCGTTCGAGGCGATAGGCGAGACATCCGCCGGGGTGGTTCAGCACATAGGTCTGAATGCGCGTGTCACCGATGGCGAACGCGCCGGCCTCGGTCACCTCGCACAGGCCGCGAATGGCGGCCATCATGTCGAAGGCTGGCGGGAAGTAGACGCCGCGCAGGGCCGACGTCGGGTCGAGGACGGCGCGAAGGCTGTCGAGCACGCGCGGCGTTCCCCAGAGCGTGAAGTGGTTGCGAGGATCGTAATAGGGGTCCACGAAGGGCGTTGCGTAGGTGTGGTCCATGTGGGCATGAGTGAACAGGACATGGGCCTTGCGCTCGCCCTTGAAGTCCGAGGCGTTCCAGCGCTTAGTCAGTTCGATGCCCAGTTCGCGGAAGCCGCTGCCCGAGTCCAGGACCAGCAGCGAGTCGGCTGTCTGAATCTCGGCGCAACTTGTGTTGCCGCCGAAACTGGTGCGCAGATGGAAGGGCAGTTGGCTTTCGAGGCACCGATGCACTTGTTCCTCGGAGGGAGCGTCGCCCAGTCCCTTCAGAGCGCCGGAAGCGAGCAGATGCCGGACGGCCCGCGCCAGCTTATCCGTGACGGAGGCCGGGCGCAGGGGCGCGGTCAGACTGCCTGTCGCTCCCCAGTAGGTGACGACAAACTCACTGTTGACGCCCATGATGGTCGGCCTCCTGTTCGGGTTCTCAACCGCTCGCGGAACAGATCGGGGAGATTCCTTGTCCGAGATTGTACTACTCCCAGGCGTGTTCGCGTGCCGTCATTTCGTTTCATTCCTTCTCGCGGTTGACCTCCCGCGCGAACGTGATCTCGAACGACACCGGCTGACAGAAGCCGGTGAAGTCATCCGCTTCCCGCCTTT
>JBBRIK010000946.1:0-3322 GCA_038221045.1 Gemmatales bacterium | reverse complement strand
TGAAGCCATACGGATTGTGATCGCGTCCCTTGCCGCTTTCGCTCATCGGCGTGCGGCCGAATTCGCCACCCCATATCACCAGCGTCGAATCGAGCAGGCCGCGCCGCTTGAGGTCCTTCAGCAAGCCCGCGATGGGCTGATCGCTCTCCCGGCAGTTCTTGGCGTGATTGCTCTCGACGTCGCTGTGCGCATCCCACTTGCTGCCGGAACCGCTGTAAATCTGCACGAATCGCACTCCACGCTCGACCAGCCGGCGCGCCAGCAGACAACTCCGGCCCATACGTTCCGTCTCGGGACGATCGACGCCGTAGAGCTTTTTCGTCTCCTCCGTCTCGGCTGCCAGATCGGTCGCCTCGGGAGCGGACTTCTGCATCTGGAAGGCCAACTCATACGAGGCGATGCGGGCCTCCAACTCGCTGTCTTCTTCCCGGCCCTTCCGATGACGACGATTGAGTTCCTGGAGGAAGTCGAGTTTGGCGCGCTGCTGGCCGGGGGCAGCGTCGGCGGGATCGAGATAGAGGATGGGCGTCTTGCCGGCACGAAAGCGTGTCCCCTGGTAACTTGCGGGCATGAAGCCGGTAGACCAGTTGCGCGAGCCGCCCGGCGGGTCTTCGGGATAGTCGAGCAGGACGACGTAGCCGGGCAGGTTGTCGCTGACGTTCCCGAGACCATAGAGCGCCCACGAACCGAGACAGGGCCGGCCGCCGAGGATGCTGCCGGTGTTCATCTGGCAGACGCTGCCGACATGATTGAGTCCGTCGGCATGACAGCCCTTCAGAAAGGCGATGTCATCGACGCAGCCGGCGAGATGCGGAACCCAATCGCTGACCCAGCGGCCGCTCTGGCCATGACGCTGGAACTGGCGTCGGGACGAGAGGAGAGGCGTGAAGGCGGTTCGGCCCATCGAGGTGACGGGCCGGTCGAAGCTGCCAGGGAGCGGTTTACCGTCGAGTTTCGTCAGCGCCGGCTTCGGATCGAACAGATCGAGATGACTGGGACCGCCATCGAGGAAGCACCAGATGACGCTCGTCGCTGCCGGCCGATGATTCGGTGTCGGACTGGAGGCACGCTGTTCCAGCGAGGACAGGGCGAGCAGACCGAGTCCGCCGCCGGCGCGGGTGAGGAAGTCACGGCGAGAGTGAGGCGTGTCGTGATGCAGCGGCATGGCATCCTCGAGGATGAACGTCGAGGACTATCCTATCACGAGACACACGAAGTTTCACGCATGGAGTGACGGCGCTTTGTCTCGTGGATGTCAAACGGGGTCTCTCAATGCACCCTACGGCACTTTTGCGGAGTGGAGCAACTCGCGGAAGTCGCTCCGGTCGTGAAGAGGGCCGAAGTCTTCTTCACGGTTGCTCCGCTGCCCCGCTGTCCACTGCTGCTGAACCAGTGTATTCCGGTCTCCTGGGAAGAAAAGAAGATCCCTCCCATCCGCGCCAGCGAAATCATGACGATTGCTCGGCGCGCCGCGAAGGCACCTTGCTTGCGCGGCGGGCTTTTCATTGTTTGCCGATGCACCACAGGAACCGCTGCCCCTTGAGAAACAATCGCCCCTCCGCGACGGCGGGCGAGGCGGAACTGCCGTCGCCGAGGTTGTTGACCGCCAGTGACTCGAACTTCGCTCCTGCCTTGATGACCTGGCTCTTGCCGGCGCTGGCGCAGTAGATGCGCCCGTCCGGCGTCGCGATCGGACTCGACGCCGTCGAGACGCCCTCCAGCCGTTCCTCGTAGACTTGCTCACCCTTGTTGAGACGGTAACACTTGAGGATGCCGGGGCTGTGCAGGCGATAGAGATGATCGCCCACAATGACGGGTGACGAGAAGCCCTCGGGAACCTGCGCGAGTTTCCATTTCACGTTCGTCTTGCTGACGTCGCCCTCACCGTTCGGATCGACAGCGAACCCCGGCCCGCCGCGGCCACTGTCCGCGTAAACGATATCCTTCGCGAAAACCGGAGTGACCGTGTCGCCGATGCGATTTCCCGACGGCGAACGGCACCACCACAGCACCTTGCCCGACGCCGGATCGAGACCTTGCAGGGACTCCGCGCCGGCGACGAGCAGTTGCGGTTTGCCCTTGATCGTCGCCAGCAGGGGAGTGCTGTGCGTCCAGTCGGCGTCGGGACGTTTTTGCTCCCACTTCACGTCTCCAGTCCGGGCATCGAAGGCCAGCAGCCGGGACGCCTTCTTCCCCTTCATCTGATCGCACATCAGCAGGACGAGTCCGTCGTGGACGAGGGGGCTGTTGCCAATCGCGACGTCATAGTCATGGGGGACGATGTTCTTACGCCAGAGCAGTTTGCCGTCGAGATCGAGAGCGGCCAGGACAGCGGAACCGAAGAGGACGTAGATGCGCTCGCCGTCGCAAGCAGGAGTCGGAGCAGTGTAGCCGCCGCGCGGGTCCTTGAGCAGCCACGGTCCTGGTGGCACGGGCGTGTCCCAGAGTTGCTTGCCATCCTTGACGGAGTGACAGACGACGTGATGCTCGGGAAAGCCCTTGGGGTCGGCGTCCTTCGGCCAGAACGAGGCGGTGAGGAAGACGCGCTCACGGCAGACGATGGGACTGGACTGGTTCTGATCCTGACGGAGAGCAGCGCCGGGAAGCGGCACTTTCCAGAGGACGTTCTCGTTCTTCGGTCCGCCCCAGGTGAGCGGCAAGTGCTTGTCGCCGGTGTGTCCCTGTCCGGACGGCCCGCGCCAGGAGGGCCAGTCAGCAGCGAAGCCGGCTGAGGTACAAGCAACCAGAAGAAAAGCGGTCAGAGAATGTCGTGAGTTCATCGTGGTGCCAGGGTGTGGTGGGCAGTGGATGATTGTGGCATTCCCTGGAGACGGAAGCAAGCGCCTGGTTTCTCTGGAAACCTGCCATTGACACTCCTTCCCCGCTTCCTTTAAGAGAGAGCAATTCTTTCTTGTGGACCAAAACCTGATGGATGCACGCGATCAATACTGGTCCGGTCGTCACGTCGCGGTGACCGGGGCGACCGGGTTCATCGGCCATCACGTCGCGCTGCGTCTGGCCCAGGCGGGGGCACGCGTGACAGCCCTCGTCCGCGCCTCGTCTGTCTGCAAACGGCTCCTTGCCGCCAGCGTGCAATGTACGATCGCGCCGCTTGAGGACCTCGACAGCCTGCGCCGGGGATGCAGCCAGTGCGAGGTTCTCTTCCACGTTGCCGGCGCCGTCGATTTTGGGAACGATGGGGAGTTGTGCCGGACCGTAAACGTGGAGGGAACGAGGAACGTCCTCGCCGCCGCCCGCGCAGCGGGGGTGCGCCGGATGATCCACGTCAGCTCCATCGTCGCCGTCGGAGCGTCGCGCCGAC
>JBBRIK010000945.1:0-3325 GCA_038221045.1 Gemmatales bacterium | reverse complement strand
GGAGAGAAGGCAAACGCATAGGTAGATTGCTCCGACGGCGTCCAGCGGCCCAGGCACTTGTTCGACTGCAGATCCCAGACGACCCACTTCTCGAAAGCGCTGAAGGCAAGCCGCTTCCCATCGACAGAGAAACAGGGATTGCCTGTTATGGCCCCCTTGGCCTCGATCCGCGACAGCACGCGGCCACTGGTGCAGTCGCCGATCAACACCGCTCCTCTCGTCGCGGCCGCCCAGCGTTTCCCGTCGGACGAGAAGGCTTTCGCGGTTCTGTCGTCGGAGTCCAGTTCCTCGATCTCGAGTCGCCGAAGCAGTTTCCCGGAAGCGACGTCCCAGGAAACCAGTCCTCCGCCGCCTCCATACATAATGGCAGTGAGTGTCTTGCCGTCCTCCGAAAAAACGGCTCTCTCCGCTTCCAGACCCGTTCCCGCCAACGTCCGGAGTGGCAGTCCTGTCTCGACGTCCCACAGCCAGACCGTGCGATTGGCCGAAGCGACGGTGAAGAGCTTTTCATCGGGCGAGAAGGCGAGAACGTCGCCGGCGACCTTCAGACGTAGCGTCCCCATCCGCGCGACGGCCTCCGGCGGCAAGGGGTCGCCGTAGAAATCCTTGCGCTCGGCGGCTGCAGAGACCGACGCGGCGAATAACAGCACAAGCGGAGCAAGTCGAGACATGCGGGTTTCTCCGAGAGGACGACTTCGATTATACCGCCGCACAACGAGAAAGGGACCGCTCCTGTCGATTCATTCCGCCGTTCAGGATGAGGACGCCCTCTCTGACCTCGCGGCAAAAGCCGCCTTGGGGTATCCTGTCAGAGTCTCTCAGGAGGAAAGACTCATGAAGTCGCCGTTTCCCGGCATGGACCCGTACATCGAGGTAAGTCGGTTCTGGACGGATTTCCACGATGACCTGATCGGGGAGATCAAGAAGACCCTGGCTGCCACGCTTCCGAAAAAGTATCGCGTCCACAGAGGCGTCCGTGAGGTCATCGAGTTGGTCGAGCAGGAAGGAAAAAATCCGCGCCCCATGTATCCCGACGTGGAAGTGACAGGTCCCCTGAACCGTCCTCCTTCCGAACCGGCAGGCAGCCTCGCGACAGTCGAACCGCGAACCGATCGAGAACCACTCGCTTTGCGGGCGTTTATCGCTGAGGAATTCCGCGAACAGTTCCTTGAGATCAGCACCTCCGGGCCGGAAGGCCGGCTGGTGACCTGCATCGAAATCCTCTCGCCGTCCAACAAACGCCCCAATACACCCGGCTGGGAGCGCTACTATCGCAAGCGCCAGGTCCTGTTGCTGGGAGAAGCGAACCTCGTCGAGATCGACCTGTTACGCCGTGGCGCGAAAATGCCCATGCTCGACGATTGGCCCCACAGCCCTTACACCTTGCTCGTCGGCCGCTGGGACAAGGAAGGACTCTGCCACGTCTGGCCGGCATCTTACAAGGTCCGTCTGCCCGTCATTCCCATACCCCTGGACCGGCCAGATCCCGACGTGATGCTCGACCTTCAGCCCCTGATTGAATCCATCTACGAAGTCTCCCGATACGGGGAGTACTTCGACTACACGAAGCCCCTGAATCCACCCCTCATCGAAGCGGATCAGGCCTGGCTGCAAGAGCAACTCCTGGCTCACCGACCTCAATAACCTCGAGCGATTGAAAGGGGAGCGCGGTCAGTACTGACCCCGCTCCCCTGCTCACTCTTTAATCGGTTTGCGTGTCTTCACCTTGCCGATGCGGTCGTCGTCCGAGGCGTACTCGTAGCTCAGCATCTCGTCGCTGAGGTGCTGCTCGACTATCGGCGGCTGATTCTTCCCCATCGGACGCACGGCATAGCGGACCGTTCGCGCCTCGTCAGCCCGGCCCTTCGCGTCCTTTTTCTGGATCAACGCGCCGTCGGCGGAGAACTCTTCCTTCGCCTTGTCGCGATGGCGCGTCCAGCCCAGCGACTTGCCAGCCTTGTCGTAGTGATACTCGTCGCGCCAGTTCTTCTTCAACTCCACCGCTGGATCGACGTAGTTCTTGCCCACCGCGGCGTCCGCGTAGTCGATCTCCTTGATGCGGTTCTTCTCGTCATAAGTGCGTTTCTCGTGGTCGAGGCTGAAGAACGTGACGAACGCCGGCGAGGAATAGTGCTTGCCGTTGTGGACGAAGACGCCGATATCGACACGGTTCGATTCGAGCTTCGAGCCCGCCTCGACGGGCTGACGCGGCTGCCAGGCGACGACCAACTCCGCCTTGCTGCCCGTCTTGTTCAACGGCTTGATCGTGACGCGCTTCGGATCGCCGCGCAGCAACACCCAGTGGTATTCGAGCGGCTTCTTGTTGACGTCGCGGCTGTCCTCGGCGCTGACGACCATACGGCGTTCGTACTTCGTCGAGCGCATGATGCGAGCAATCGAGGCAGAGGTATCGAACAGTCGTTCGCCGCGCGGTTCGGCGTCGAAGTAATCGCGGCCCAGGACCGGCTTGTCCTCCTCGACGACGCGCAGTTGGATCAAGGGCGGCACGTCCTCGACGCGTATGTCGTGCGCCATCTTGACCATCTTCAGCACATCGACGTTGCCGCCCTCGAAGACGCTCGGATGGGCCTTGCCGGTCAGGTAATCGCCCGCATTCTTGAGGTTCTTGTTGCTGGCGCGGAAGATCATCTGCACGGCCGGCATCAAGATGTGTTCCTTGACCAGCAATTGCTTCACCTCGGGTCGAAAGGCCGCCAGCGTCGCCGCCACGGCGTCGAGGAAGACGACGTCCGACCCGGACGATCCTTGCGAAGTGATGACGTAAGGCGTGTTGGCCGGGAAGACATCGCCATAGCCGTCGCCCGTGCCGTTGTGTCCCGGATCGTGGTCGCGATGCTCGGGATAAAAATAGATGTGGCTGTTCGTGTATTGATTGTGGAGGAAATTAATATGGCGAGCATCGGTGTAGGCGAGGCGGGTCATGCTGCGCCAGTAGGGCTGGCCGACCATCGCGACCGAGGCGTTACCGAGCACGACGCCGCTATAGAAGAACTGCGTCTGTAGCCCGCGATGCAGTTGCATGCCGTTCTTAACCGCCTTGACCTCGTCGCCGAAACGGATGCGCGTCAATTGCGGAAAGCGGTCGAAGTGCATGCTGGAGTGGTCTTCGTCGTGATTGTCGTAGAAGTCGCCGACATGGCCCGCGGCGGTGCCGTCCTTCTGCCACTCGTCCAGCAGCTTGCTCACCTCGCCGAAGCCCTTCGCAATCGGCTTGTCCTTGAGGCCGTCCGGCTTTTTGAGGAAGCAGGCGAAGAATCCGTGCGCCACGTCCCAGGCGGTATTCTTGGAAGTGATGAGGATCTGC
>JBBRIK010000944.1:0-3331 GCA_038221045.1 Gemmatales bacterium | reverse complement strand
GGCTGGCCCTTCAGGGCCAGCCGCGTTCGTTTTGACTTACGCGATCGCTCAGCGAGACGCTGTCCGGACAATATCGCGGTCGAACTTCATCGGGACCTGCATCTCCCGGCCGCTCCGCAATACCGTCATCGGCACCGTCTCGCCATTGCGGACGTCCCACAGAGCACGCTCGACGTCGAAGCGATTGCCGACGTGGAGTGCGCCCAGTTTCACGATCTGATCGCCTTCCTTCATTCCCGCGTCGGATGCCGGGGTGTTCTCGGCCACCTCATGGACCAGCACGCGCGTCCGAACCACTCCCTCACTCTCGACGTTCTCACGGACGTCCAGACCGTGATAGACGCCGATACGACGGCTGGCGCTCAGACGCCGGCTCAGCACTTGCTGAACAGTGTCGGCACTCAGGGCAAAGGCGATGTTCTGAGCGTCCGAACGCAGCGCGACGTTGATGCCGATCACCTCGCCATCGGCATTGAGCAGCGGTCCGCCCGAGTTGCCGGGGTTGATGGCCGCCGTCGTCTGCAAGAGACCCTTGAGCACCACTCCGCCCGGCATCTCCACCTCGCGATCCAGAGCGCTGACGATACCCTTGGAAACCGTGTTGACATAGCCGAACGGATGCCCGATGGCGATGACGTCCTCACCGACCATCGCGTCGGTTGCCGGCCCCAGCGGCAGGGCTTTGAGCTTGCGCTTCGTCTGGATGCGGACAACCGCCAGATCGTGCGCGGCGTCCTCGAAGTCCAGTTCTCCAACAAGAGAGGTCCCATCCGACATCGACACCTTGATCTCGACGGCGTTGGCGATGACGTGGCGATTCGTGACGATGTAACCACGCTCGTCAACGATGAAGCCCGTGCCCACTGTGTCCTTGCGGCTGGACTGCTTCTGCACTTTCAGGGTGACGATGCTTTCCTTGGTCTGCCGAACGACTCGGACGACCCAGGTTTCGCGAGATGACTTCGGTGGGGAAGACGGCTTCTTCTCAGGTTCGGCTGCACCACAGAGGGAAATGCCCGACAGAGCGACGAGAGTCGCCAGCGACCAGGGAGCGCGCATGAGAATCATCCTTTCGGCAACCAGGCTATCTCCCACAAGCTCGGGGCGCTATTACGGACGGCGCGGTGACTTGCGAGAGACCCTACGGGTTTCCGTCCCCGCCTCGCGACGGGTTTGGCGTTTCGACGATGAAGGTTCCAATTACAGTGAAATCTATCTGCCCCAAACCTAGCACATGAATAGTCGGCTCGTACCGGTTGTCACGATTTTTCCCCGCTGTTGTCGGCCTGGAATGGAAGGGATTCCGCTCCCGGCTCAATTGTTCCCAGCTCTGAGGAATAGGAATTTCGTCGCACCTTGCCGGCTCCGCAACCGCTGGATATTTGAGGAATTAGAACATTGACGACCACCGACCCGGTTTTTTCTTTGTCGCACCTCTTGCTTTTCATCGGTTTTCGGATACATCTGTTTACTTATCCGAACCGCCCACCCCGGCACGTCCTATCGCCTTGCAGGGCTTGACTATGCGCGTCCCACAGCATCCTACCCTCATCCGACGCATGCTCGACGCTCGCCTCAAGAAGCTGACCTCCGCTCAGCCCCTCCTCGCTGCCAGCCTCGTTCCCATCGCCAAGCACTGCGGACGACCCCGTTGCCACTGCCTCCGCGGCGGACCCAAGCACGTCGGTCACTACCTCACCTGCAAGATCGACGGCAAGACACGCATTACCTACGTTCCCCTCGACCTTCTGCCCCAGGTGCAGTCATGGATCGACAACCACAAACGCCTCAAGACCCTGCTCCACGAGATCCATCTCCTGAGTCTGGCCCTGGTCCGGACTCATGCCCAGACGCAAAAACGCCGCCGCGGACGACTCTGAGCATCGGTCCCATCCTCGGGCAAACCATCCGCCACTTCTTTCCCGACCTTAACGCCTGGATGGACCAGATCGACGACCCGCGGTTCTTTCCCTACCTCGAATACCACAAGCGGTTCTTGCTGTGGTGGGGACGGAGTCTGTTTCTCTTCAAACTCAGCAGCCGTCGCCAACTCGACTACCCGTTGAACACCGACGGTCCTGAGGTCCTGAATAACCTCAACCGCCTGGCCAGCACACGCCAGACGACCCGGCCGGTCAACAAGACCCTGAACGTCTTTCTGGTAGGGACCGGCTCGACTCCCGTGGCTGACCTGCGGACGTTGCTGGTCCGCCGGCTGATCCGCATGAAGACTCTGGAGGCAGCGCGGCTGCAACGGTACTACGTCGTGGCCATCGATGCCACGGGCTATTTGCTCTTTCGCACCCAGCACGGCGAGCATTGCCTGACGCAGCAGCACGGCGAGACGACGCTGACCATGCACCAGGCGTTGGAGGCCAAACTGCTGGGGCCGGCCGATACCGTTTTGTCGATGGGCACCGCGTTCATCGACAACCGGGACCGGGCGACGGCCCCGGCGGGCGGCGATGCCGCACAACGCAAGCAGGACTGCGAACTGAAGGCGTTGGGCCGGCTGCTGCCGCAGATGCGCCGGGACTTCCCGCAATTGCGGCTGTGTCTCAGCGGCGACTCCTTGTATGCCTGTGGCCGGTCGTTTCAACGGGCCCGCGACCACGACATGGCCTACGTGTTCGTCTTCAAGCCGGGCCGGCTGCCGGCGGTGTGGGCGGACTTCCAGGCCCTGCTGACGTTGTGTCCGGAACAACGCGTGGAGAGGGTGACTCCGGCGGGGGTGCGGCAGGTGTACCGTTGGGTGAACGACGTGTCGTACACGGACAGCGACGGGCGGCCCTGGACGTTTACCGCGCTGCAATGCGAAGAATATCCTGTCGAGGGTCCGCCGACGCTGTGGGCCTGGGTGACGGATCTGGAGGTGAACCGGGACACGGTGGCCGAAGTGGCGACGAAAGGAGGGCGACAGCGCTGGCACATCGAGAATCAAGGGTTTAACACGCAGAAGAACAGTAGTCTGAACCTGGAACACGCCTACAGCCACGGGGACGAGTGGGCGACGTATTACTACTTGTTGCAGATCGCTCACCTGTTGTTGCAGTTGGTGGAGAAGGGGAGCCTGTTGCGGCAGTGGGCCGTGGAACACGGCAAGCGGACGGCCCTGGAGTTGTTCGGCAGCCTGAAGAACATGGCGTCGCGTCTGCTGGAGAGCGTGCGTTTCCAGCGCTGGGTTTCGTCGGGGAACGAAGGGGCCGAGGCGGCGCGGATCCAGATCCGGTTGGACAGCGGCTAGCGTGGAGTGGCTGGAGGGCGGGTTCCAGGGGAAGGCGGGTTCGCAAGCGTCTGAATGGGTGAGGGAAACTCGAAGTTCCGCTTCGGG
>JBBRIK010000943.1:0-3332 GCA_038221045.1 Gemmatales bacterium | reverse complement strand
TTGCAACTGACTCCCGAGGGCAAGGTGCAGGTACTGGCCGACAAATTCGAGGGCAAGCCGCTCCGCATCCTGAACGACCTCTGCGTCGATAAGGCGGGCAACGTCTACTGGACCGATCCCAACAGCAGCGATCCGAAGAAGCCCGACGGCAACATCTTCCGCCTGACTCCCGAGGGGACCATCAGCAAGATCGCGGAGAAACTCGCCTATCCCAACGGGCTGGAGGTCGATCCGGAGGGGAAGTATCTTCTGGTGATCGAGTCGTCGAGCAAGAAGATCCTCCGCTATGAAGTGCCGGCGAGCGATAAGCCGCTCGGCGAGGCGAAGCTGTTCTACACTCTCAAGACGGGCGGCGACGGCTGCGCATTCGACGCCAAGGGCCGATTCTGGGTGACCGACTTCGGCGCGGGTGAGATCGCGGTCCTCAGTCCGGAGGGGAAGTATCTGGGCGGAGTCAAGGTGCCGGCAAAGGCGATCAGCAACCTGACTTTCGGCGGACCGAAACGCGACACGCTCTTCGTCACTACGGGGTCGCCGGACGGAGTGTTTCGCGTGCCGGTCGGCGTCGAGGGGTTCAAGCTGCATCCGGGAGCGACGTACAAGGTGATTCGCGAACTGCCGTTGAAAGTGCTGAACGAGCCCGTGCTGCTGAAGAAGAACTGACGCCGCTTGCGGCTTGGCAATCCCCCTGCAAAGCCGCAAGCGGCGGAAAGGAACGTCATGAACGTATCGCGCCGCGAGATGGTCCAGATCGGCGGTATCAGCCTCTTTGGGCTGGGACTGCCGGATTTGCTGCGCGCCGGCACACTGCGCCAGGGACGCAAGCATGCCGACGCCTGCATCCTCCTGTTCCTCAATGGCGGACCTTCTCACTTGGATATGTGGGACATGAAGCCCGAGGCGCCGAAGGAGGTCCGCGGCGAGTTCAAGCCGATTGCGACGAGCGTCCCCGGCATTCAGGTGAGCGAACATCTGCCTCGTCTCGCCCGACTGATCCATCACACGGCGATCGTCCGTTCCGTCCGCCACAGCGTCAACAACGCCCACGCTGCCGGCGTCTACGCGGGCCTGACCGGCCATGACCGCGGCGACGCCACTCGCGCCATCGGAGCGGGAGCGGAGGATTATCCCGCCATCGGCTCCATCGTCGGCCATCTTCGCCCACCGACCGCTCCCGTCGTGCCTTATGTCTCTCTGCCGTACATCACGAAAGAGGGCGCGGGCGGACCGCCACAGCCAGGCTTCTTCGGCGGCTGGATGGGCCGCGCTCACGATCCGCTCTTCGTCCTGAGCGATCCCAACGCTCCTGGCTTCGGGATGCCGGAGTTGACGCCGCGTCAAGAACTCACCGGCGAACGTCTCGATCGTCGTCTCTCTCTGGTTCGTTCGCTCGAAAAGGGAACGGGACAGGATCTCGATGCGTTTCGCGCCAGGGCGTTCGATCTGCTGACGGCGACGGCAACGCAGAAAGCGTTTCGTCTGGAGCAGGAGTCCGCGAAGGTGCGCGACGGGTATGGCCGAAACATCTATGGCCAGAGCGTCCTGCTGGCGCGCCGGCTCATTGAGGCGGGAACGCGCGTCGCTTGCATTTCGTGGGCGCCGGACGCCAACGCCACCTGGGACACCCACGGCAACAACTTCGGCAAACTCAAGGGCGAGTTGCTGCCGCAACTCGACATGGCCTTGTCGAGCCTCCTGGCCGACCTCGAGGCCCGCAAGATGTTGGACCGGACTCTGGTGGCTGTCATGGGCGAATTCGGGCGTTCGCCGAAGGTCAACGGGGCTGCCGGCCGCGATCACTGGAACTTCTGTTATGGGCTGATGCTGGCGGGCGGCGGCATCAAGGGTGGCTACGTCCACGGTGCCAGCGACCGCATCGGCGCGTATCCGAGCCGCAATCCCGTCGGGCCGGCCGATATCATCGCCACCATCTATCACTGCCTCGGGGTACCGCACGATCTGGAGATGCGCGACCGCTTGAATCGTCCCTTCACGCTCGTTCCGTGGGGTTCGCCGATCAGCGAGTTGCTTGTCTGACCGTGGTATAATGCCAGCATGAGCAAAATACGTCAGTCCAAACCGATACGCCTGTATGCCGGGGCGAACATCCCGCGCGCTGTCATCCGCCGCTTCGTGCGGAAGGTAGTCGAACGGTTCGATCCGGAGAAGGTCATTCTGTTTGGATCGTACGCCTATGGTCAGCCGCATGAGAACAGCGATGTGGACATCCTCATCGTGATGCCTGCGCGGAATGAGATCACTCAAGCCGTCGAGATTCAAATGGCGGTTGACGCCCCATTCCCTTTGGATCTTATTGTGCGGACGCCAAGACACCTGCGCGAGCGCCTTGACCAAGGGGATTCGTTTTTTGTCGAAGTCGTCGGTCGCGGGAAGGTCCTCCATGAAAAAGCGAACTGCCGAGTGGGTCAAGAAAGCGGAAGCCGACCACGAAATCGCAAAACTATTGAGCCGCGGCAGGACTCCCTTCCATGACGCCGTGTGCTTCCATTGCCAGCAATGCGCCGAAAAGTATCTGAAAGGGCTGATGGAGGAACGAGGACTGCCTGTTCCAAAAATTCACATTCTCAAGCACCTCCTCGACTCCCTGCTGCCTTATCATCCCTCACTGGATTCTTTGCGGCGGGGCCTGCTGATTCTGAACGGCTACGCCGTTGAAACGCGCTATCTCGATAAGCATGCCACCAAACGCCAGGCAGCGTCCGCGCTCATCTATACGGGACGGGTGCGTGAGGCACTTCGCGCGTTCCTCGGTGTCCGCCCTCCCAAGAAACGCAAACGTTCCTCCTGACTGTCTGCATTGCCTCTCGCCTTCTATTCTCCTACCCCAGCAACAGATAACCCCGCTGTCCATCACGGAGTCTCTCCATGTCTCGAACCCGCTTGATACCGCGCAGTCTCGCCTTTCTCGCGGTCCTGGTGTTCGTCGTCCCTGCTTCCGCGGCCAAGCTCACCATACTTCAGCCCCTGGGCCGCAATGCCTATCAAACCAACGAGTGGATCGATCTGTCTGTCGTCCGCTCCGAGAAAGGCTCGCTCAAAAAGGGCGAACTGGAATTGACCGTCACGGGCGACGACGGCAGCAAGTTTGATTTGACCTTCGCCGTCCCTGGCGTCGATTCGCCCAACGAATCGCGCCGGACCGAACACCTGCATCTCAACGGCTGGCTGCTGCGTCCCGGCAAATACACCGTTGAGGTGAGTTGCGACGGCGACAAGGTGAAGAGCGACTTCGAGGTCTTCACTCATCTACGCAAGAGCAGTTTCAAGCTCATCAATTGGGGCCGGGCCAACAACAAGCAGAAGCAACTGCC
>JBBRIK010000942.1:0-3339 GCA_038221045.1 Gemmatales bacterium | reverse complement strand
GTACTTCGGGATGACATGGTCCACCGCGCCGGCCGGGATCATCAGCCAGATGGCGCGAGGCCCCTTCAGCTTGGAGATCATTTCCTCGGGGCTGGCCGCGCCGACGACCTTGCCGCCGCTCTTCTCCATCCCCTGCTTGATGTCCTTGACGACGTCGGCAGTGATCGTCGCGACGTCCGACTCGATGGCGACCGTCTTCTTGATCACGTCGGCGCTGGTGTCCGTGACCACGACCTCGTGGCCGGCCTTGGCCAGCCGCCACACCATGTTCTGACCCATACGACCCAGACCGACCATTCCCAGTTGCATGATTCATGCTCCTTATCGATGATTGATTCCCGATTGTTTCAAAACCCCTTGCCGCTTGCGGCTTGGCAGGAAAGACCGCCAAGCCGCAAGCGGCAAGAGAGGTTCACTTCTTGTGCTTCTCAATCTGCTCCCTGGCCGACGCGACGACGTTCTCCGTCGTGAAACCGAAATGCTTCGCCAGCACCTTCAGCGGGGCCGACTCGCCGAAGCCGGACATGGCGATCACCTTGCCGTCCGTGCCGACGAACTTGTGCCAGCCGAACGACGACGCCAGCTCGACCGCCACCCGCGCCTTGACCGACGGCGGAAACACCTGCTCGCGGTAGCCCTCGTTCCCCTTCTGGGCGCAGAAGTACTCGAAGCGCTCCCACGACGGCATGCTGATGAGCCGGGCCTTGACGCCCTCGGCCGTCAGCTTCTCATACGCTTCCATGCAGATCGGCAGCGACGATCCCGCCGCCATGATTAGCACGTCAGGCTTGCCGTCCGTTGCGTCGGCCAGGACGTACGCCCCCTTGGCTACTCCCGAGGCGGGAGCGTACTTCTTGCGGTCGATGGTCGTCAGCGGTTCGCGCGTCAGGATCAGGCAGACCGGCACATGCTGGAGCTTCATGATCTCCTTCCACGTCTCGACGCACTCGTTGGCGTCGCCAGGCCGCCACGTTTGCAGGCCGGGGATCGCGCGGAGCGAGGCGACCTGCTCGATCGGCTGATGCGTCGGGCCGTCCTCGCCGACGCCGATCGAGTCGTGCGTGAAGATGTAGATGACCGGGATTTCCATGATGGCCGCGAGGCGAATCGGGTTGCGGCCGAAGTCGCTGAAGATCAGGAAGCCGGAGCCGAACGCCCGCACCTTGCACAGGGCCATGCCATTCATGATGGCGCCCATCGCATGCTCGCGGATGCCGAAATGGAAGTTGCGGCCCTTGTACTGTCCCGGCAGGAAGTCGCCCGCGCCGTCGAACGTCAATCGCGTCTTGGTCGAGGGGGCGAGGTCGGCCGCACCGCCCATCAGCCAGGGAACGGCCTTGGCCAGTTGGTTGAGGATGACGCCGGAAACGTCGCGACCGGCCGTCGCGGCGATCGACGTCTTCTTGGTCTTCTTGTCCTCGATCGGACCGGACGGATACACCGGCAGGTCCTTGTCCCAGCCCTCGGGCAGCTCGCGCCTCTGCATCTGCTCGAGTTCCTTGGCCTCCTTGGGATACTTCTTCTTGTAGTCGTCGAACAGCTTCATCCAGGCGTCGCGCGCTTCCTTGCCGCGCTTGCCGATGCCTTCCTGAAAGTGTTCGTAGACGCCATCGAACAGGCAGTTCTCGAACATGCCGACGCGCCATTTCGGATCGTCCTTGTCGGTGTCGTCGGCTGGCGGCTTGCCGTCCTTCATGGGACAGCCGTAGAACTGTTTCGCCTGGTTGATCGCCTTCCAGCCCAGCGGCTCGCCGTGCGCGTGCGAGGTGTCCTGCTTGCCGGGAACGCCCCAGGCGATGTGGCTATCGACGATAATCATCGTCGGCCGATCGGTGGTCGATTTGAAGGTGTTGAAGGCCCGTTGCAGCATGTCGAGGTCATTGGCGTCGGCGACGCGCGTGACGTTCCAGCCGTAGGAGACGAAGCGCGTGGCGACGTCGTCGCTGAACGCCAGCGAGGTGTTGCCCTCGATGGTGATGTGGTTGTTGTCGTAGACCCAGCAGAGGTTGTTGAGCTTCAGATGGCCGGCGAGCGAGGCCGCCTCGCTGGAGATACCCTCCATCATGCAGCCGTCGCCGGCCATGGCGAAGATGTTGAAATCGAAGAGCTTGAAGCCTTCGCGATTGTAGTTCTCGCCGAGCCATTTCGAGGCGATGGCCATGCCGACGCTGGTGGCGACGCCATTGCCGAGCGGGCCGGTCGTCGTTTCGATTCCGGAAGTCCAGCGGTATTCGGGATGGCCGGCGCAGCGGCTCTTGAGCTGGCGAAACGTCTTGATGTCTTCGATCTTCACCGTTGGCTGGCCGGTCGCCTCGTATTTCGGGTTGACGGCCATGACTTTCGTCAGATGAAGCATCGAGTAGACGATCATCGACGCGTGGCCCATCGACAGCACGAAGCGGTCGCGATTGGGCCAGATCGGATCGGCGGGATCGAAACGCAGAAACTTCTGCCAGATGGTGTAGACGACGGGGGCCATGGCGACAGGCGTGCCGGGATGACCGGAGTTGGCCTGCTGCACGGCGTCCATGGCGAGCGTGCGGATGGCCGTGACGGCCTTGTGTTCGATCGTTTCTTTCCATTCCGACGGAATAACGGCTGTCCCCACTTGATAGCTCCTTGGTATCTCGTTCCCACGCTCTGCGTGGGAACGTGCTCTTCGACGCTCTGCGTCGTCTGAGGCACTGACGCGACGCAGAGCGTCGCAAGATTCGCTCCCACGCAGAGCGTGGGAGCGAGGATGGTCATTTCAGCGAACTGCTCACAATCTCACTCAACTTCTTCAGCCCCGTAGCCACGTCCTTGCCCAGATGCACCCGCAGAATGCGCCGGCCGCGATCCGACAGCACCTTGAAGTCGCCCGACGCCTGCGCGGCCTTCAGCGTGCCGAAGCTGAACTTCTCGCCCGGAATCGCCACGTCCTCGGCGTCGTCCGAGGTGATTTGCAGGAACACGCCGCTGTTGGGTCCGCCCTTGTGCAGTTGCCCCGTCGAGTGCAGGAAACGCGGGCCGTAGCCGAGCGTCGTCGCCACTTTTTTCGCGTCGCGCACCGCCAGACGCAGCCCTTGCAGGATCGCGTCGTGTGCGTCGGTCATTTCAACATAGGCATTGATGGCGAAATAGTCGCCCACGCCGAGCCGGGCGAGGTGTGATTTCAGATAAGCCGCGACGGTCTTGCCCCCCGCCGAGGTGCCGATGGCGTTGGCGTTGTTGGCATCGGTGAACAGCTTCAGGCCGTCGCCCTCCAGCACCGCCGTCTCGGCCGGCAGCGAGCCGTTCTTCGTGTAGTAGGCCATCAACTCGCGGGCCGCAACCTTCGCCTCCTCGACGTCGGTCTGA
>JBBRIK010000941.1:0-3343 GCA_038221045.1 Gemmatales bacterium | reverse complement strand
CGCTTCAAGGGCCTGGGCGAGATGGATGCCGAGGAGTTGTGGGACACGACCCTCGATCCCGCACGGCGGACGCTGCTGCGCGTGCAACTCGACGACGCGATCAAGGCGGATGAGCTGTTCCGCACGCTGATGGGGGAAAAGGTCGAGCCGCGGCGCGATTTCATCCAGCGCGAGGCGCTCAACGCCAAGGACATCGACTATCACGGCGCTTGAGAACTTCGAGGTCTCGAAGTAGAACTTTTTCCGCTCTACGTTTCGCGCTCTTACCAGAGCGCGAAACGCAGAGCAGAGGAACTCCTGTTCTATCTCGCATCGAGTGCCTTCATGAATCTCCTCGTCACCGCTGGGAACACGCTCACGCTCATCGACAAGGTGCGCGGCATCACCAACATCTTCACCGGACGCACCGGCGGCAGCATTGCCCTCGAAGCCCATCGTCGCGGCCATCACGTCACGCTTGTCACCTCACATCCCGAAGCGGTCGAGGAGCCGCCCCAGGACGAACGCTGGAACCTGCGCCGTTTTCGCACGTTCGAGGACCTGCACGAACGTCTGGCGACGCTGATTCCCGCCGCCGGACTCGATGCCGTCATTCACTGCGCCGCGGTCAGCGATTACCAGTGTGCCGGCGTCTACGCCTCGGCTGCGGGGACGATGTTCGATCCCCCGAGCGGCACCTGGCGCGCGCGTGACGGAATGCCGGCGCTGGCGGACAAGACGGCAGGGAAAGTGAAGAGCGATGAAGACGAGTTGTGGTTGCGGCTGGTGCGGACGCCGAAACTGATCGATCTGTTCCGCTCGCCCTGGGGGTTCCAGGGCGTTCTGGTGAAGTTCAAGCTCGAAGTCGGCAAGACCGACGACGAACTGCTCGATATCGCGCGCCGATCGCGCGAACAATCGTCGGCGGACTTGATGGTGGCGAACACGCTTGAGGGAGCGAGTCTGTGGGCGTTTCTGGGGCCGGTCGATGGTCAGTACGAGCGCGTCAGCCGGCGAAGTCTGGCCCCGCGCTTGCTCGAAGAAGTCGAACGCTTGCACGAGGAGAGACAGCATGGCTAACGTCCTGCTTGGCGTCACGGGGTCCGTCGCCGCGGTCAAGACGCCGCAATTGTACGAACAGTTGAAGGCGTCGGGGCATTCCGTCAAGGTGATCGCGACCGCGTCGGCGCTGTACTTCTTCGATGCCGCCGCCCTCGACGGCCGGGAGGGCCAGCGCAATCCCGAGGTCGTGATCCTCGACCAGGACGAATGGTCGGGCCATGACGAGGGCAAGCGCTTCCAGCTCGGCGAGGAGGTGCCGCACATCGCCCTGCGCCGCTGGGCGGACCTGCTCTGCATCGCGCCGCTGGATGCGAACACGCTGGCGAAACTTGCGAACGGATTGGCTGACAACTGTCTGTCGTGCGTCTGGCGGGCCTGGGATTCGACGAAGCCGGTCGTGCTGGCGCCGGCTATGAACACGATGATGTGGGTGCATCCGCTGACGGGGAGGCATCTGCGCCAGGTGGGCAGCGATGGGGGCAGCGACTTCATCCCCGAGACGCTGGAGCTGGACGAGATGATGGTGATGATCAATAACACCAGTCCGCGTTTGCGAGTGGTGCCGCCGGTGAGCAAGCGTCTGGCGTGTGGCGACGTCGGCGTCGGCGCGATGGCTGAACTGGACGACATCCTCGCGGTGGTCGAGACGATGGCGCGTCACGGCGACAGAGCGAAGGGCGATTGAATGCACGGGATGCCCGTCGTTTTGTCGTCGTTTACAGGAATATGGGGACCGATAGGAATTCGTCTTTGGTAGCGTCCTGCCAGCCGCCTATTGTGAAGGAACGTTTCGTTGCATTGCGCGTGCGCCACACACACCCTGCTGCGAATTTCCGTCCGGGGTGCGCGCAGAGAGCGAACGAGGGACGCGAATTTCCGGATCATGCGGCGGCTCGGTTTTTGACAATCTGCTTGGCACCCGCGAGAGCAGCGAGGGTGCCCTGCGCCTCGTCCCCACTCGCGAGGAGAGCATCGCATCGCGCAGGATGAAAAGGAGGATGCATGAAGGCAGTGCGAGTGGAGAGAGCAGCACCATCGGTCCGCGACACCTTTATCCGTCCAAGACAGCCGCTTTTGCACCAGGTGTGCGTGTGGCCGTAAACGCAATAGAGTTTCTCTTGCTGTTTACGAATCGTCAACCAGCGTCGGCTGGGGCGGCGCTATCGGTGCCTGCCACCTTTGTTTGCCCCCATCACGACGACCACCATCGCTACGTTCACGGCAACTTCGGCCACTATGTGAGCCTCTGGGACTGGCTGATGCAAACCGAACTCTCGCACGGGCATCTCGTTCGCCAACGGGGCGCAGGTACCGAACATGGTCGCGCCGCGGGAGAACACGACGCCCCCAAGCTCCCTTGCTTGCGCTGCGGGCTCGGAGAAACAGAGCCCGCTGCGCAAGCAAGGCCCTTGCCGTCCAGTGATTGATCCAATCGCCTCGACCTCGACGAGGCCCATCTGCTGGCCAACCTCCACGCCGTGCAGCAACGGCTCTCCCTCTCGACATGCAACTGGAGGGCATCGAATAAACGATCCCCACCGCCCACGGAGTTCAACCGATCCGCGTTCCGAACTTCTTCATCAAGTTGAAGACCGGCACGAGGAGCATAGGGTGCGAGGCAACGAACGTACTCCGTACTTTCCTGGAGTCGTGTTTGGCTCACTGGTTCTTTCGGCAGAGGAGGTGTAGCTTCCGGCCTGCAAGGACATACAAACGCCAGGAGGAGGCGAAGGGAAGAAGCCGACCAATTGCACTGCGGAGCAGCAACTACCCTCGTCGCTTCTTCCCTCGGATCCTCCCCCGTGAAGCAACCGGCGGGTGACAGCACAAGGGCGGAGGGATCGCCTTGAGCAAGCCGTTCGATGCAACTCCCAAAGGATTGGTCGAGATCCGCCCCGCCGACTGGCCGGCGTTCCTCGGCGTCGCGGCCCGTACCGTGGAAGTGGTCGATGCGGACGTGTCCACCGTGACGGCGGCCACCGACAAGGTGCTGCTCGTTCGAGCCGAGGACGGGGACCGAATTCAGCACTTCGACTTCCAGTCGGGGCCGGACGCTTCGGTCCCGCGGCGGACCCACGGCTACAGCGCCTTGCTGGAAGAGCGCCATGAACTGCCCGTGGAGAGCGTGGTCGTTCTCCTGCGGCCCGAGGCGAACCTGAGTGCGATCAACGGAGCCTATACGCGGAGCTTGCCCGGTGCCGCGGAACCCTACCTCCAGTTCCGCTATCGGGTGATCCGCGTCTGGGAACTCCCAGTCGAAAGCGTACTCAAGGCGGGGATCAGCCTGCTGCCGTTGGCGCCG
>JBBRIK010000940.1:0-3343 GCA_038221045.1 Gemmatales bacterium | reverse complement strand
GAAGTCCTTCGCCTTGACCGAGACGTTGGCATAGATGAGTGAACCGCCGCCGACGCCGGCTCCCTGAGCGACGGTCATCGTGGGAAAGACGCGCAGGTCGAGCCAGCCGTTGCGGCACTCGGGAGACGCATTGTCCCAGATCCAGCTATCCGTCTTGCCTGCCAGGCGCGGGTAGGAGTTCTCCACTTTCTCCTTGTACGACCACTCCCGTCCGCGTTCGAGGATGAGGACGCGCTTGCCGGCCTCGGCGAGTCGGCAGCCCGTGATCGCGCCGCCGAAGCCGCTGCCGATGACGATGACGTCGAAGTCCATGACCGAATCCTCGTGAAGACCTTTCCGGCGGAACTTGAAAAGGAAAGCACGGTTATTGAGGATGCACCTCGACCGGCGGTTCGATGAGTTCGACCTTGATCTCGATCGCAGGCCCCAGCGCGCCCGGCGGCGCACTGGCTCGTTGAGACCGGGTCCGGGGCACGTCGCGAATGCCGATGGCGAAAATCGTGAGCGTGCCGTCCGGCCCGATGCGGAGGCGAAGAAAGTTCTTCCAGTCGGGAATGGCGAGCGAGGAGAACCCCTCGTTCCAGTGACGGTTGAAGACGTTCAGCATGAGGAACAGGTAGATGCCCATGAGGAACGAACCCGCGAGCCAGCCCGTGACGAACACGAAAAGCGTGGCGAACCAAAACGTGGCGAAATGCCAGAAGGTGGCCGCTTGGGGGTCGAACTTCTTTGGCGTGAGCCAGGGGCAATTGGACGCCAGCACGGACGCCGCCCACGCGAGGAACAGGGCAACGAGGAAGTGAGCGCCCCCATGAAGGATGCCCGCCAGGGCCTTACCATACCAGCGTCTGAGGTCCGTGAAGAGCCCAAAGGCTGTCATCACGAACACGGCAAACGCGATGATGAAGATGCGCTGATGGATGAAACCTGGATCGAGGTTCGAGTCAAGCAGCAGCGCATAGAGGGCCTTGCCGAGAGGCTGCTTGTAGAGACCATAGCAAATGTTATCTGCTCCGTACCACTCCCCCTGATCGTCGCGAGGATACTCCTCGATGGCCGGCATGGCGGCCCACAGGATGAACGTGTAGAGGACGGCAGTGGCCAGGCCGAACTTCAGGTTCCAGAGCGGGAACAGAAAATTCCGGCACCCCAACCACCACGAGGTCCCCGTCGGAGGATAGACCGCTTTCTTCTCGAAAGATGGATTGCCTTTCAAGGTCTGGACGTTGAGTGGTCCGTGCGTCGGATGCAGGAACGCTCCGCCTCCTCCCGAGGTGATCTTGTGGACCTTGTGGCCCGACGTTCCGGTCGTGGACTCGTAGCGGCAGTAGTGATGGACATCCCCCGCGATGAAGACGGCAATCTTCACCTTCTTGGCCAGCAGGAGTTCCAGCGAATCGAGGGCGTTCTTCGACGCCTGCGAGGCCGCCGTCTCCAGCGCCTCGGCGTAGACCCAGTGCGGTTCCGGCGTGCAGAGGATGACCCGATCGCCCTCGGTCATCTTCTTGAGGACCTCGGTGAAGAAGTCGTATTGCGGACCATCGAGGTCCGAGCCGAGCTGAACATCGGTGCCGAGCAGCCACCAGCCGCCGGGGAGTTTGAGGGCGAAGTAACTGCGCCGTTGCGGCGTCAGGCAGCCTTCCGCCGGCTGGTCGGCATCATGAGGAGGGCCGGCGAACGGCTCGTTCGAGCAGAACAGTCGGCTGAATGACACCAGGTTGTCATACCAGTCGTGATTGCCCGGCAGGGCGAAAACCGTGGGATAAGGCCCCTGGCCGAACGCCGCCCGGAAAGGCTCGACGAGGCGCTGCTCGTAGGTGGAGCGCGAGGCGGTGGGGTAGACCTCGTCGCCGCCGAAGAGGAGCAGTTCTCCCGGCGTGGTGACCTCCGATTTGTCCTGTCCGTTCGGCCCGCCATAGGTGACGGCATGCGGAAGCGTGAGCGCCTTGGCGACGGCATAGGTTGAATCCCAGCCATCGCCCGTATCGGCGACGAAGTCGATCCAGATGGGAGCCTCCGGGCGCGGCTGGCTTTGTCCCTGGGCGACAGGAACCCCCTTTAGCGTCATCGCCGTTTCGGTCAGGCCGGCGCCTGGCGAGTGGCCCAGTGGAATCAGTTCGGGCGCCGCCTTGGTGAAGTCGTAGATGACGCCGGGTCCCGAGGCCAGCGCCTGGATCAGACGTTGGTCGGCGTACTGGCCGAAGACCGTCGAGATCAGCACCTCGATGCCTGTTTTGGTCAGTTGACCGGGGTCATACCAACCCACCATCTTGGCCGGGGGAGGACGATTCATGGCGATATCTCTCTGAGTAGAGGAAGGATGTGTTATCGTATTTTTTCAGGCTCCGCACAATGAAAAACCGTGGAAAGGTCTTGCCGTTTGCGGCTTAGCGCGTCGCTTGTTCCCGCGAGCGCATCCGCAGGGAGGCGATTGTGAAGACCGCCAGCGCCGTCCAGATGAGTCCGAAACTCGCCTGCTGGACCGGCCCGAACGTCTCGCGCAGGAGCGTCACGGCCAGGATCAACTGCAAGCTCGGCGACAAGTACTGAAAGAACCCCAGCGTCGTCATGGGCAGCCGCCGCGCCGCCTCCCCGAAACAGTACAGCGGCACCGTCGTCACCAGCCCGCTGAGCAACAACAGACCGTCGAGCTGACGGCTCTCCTGGCCCATCTGGCCCGTTCCCCTCTGAGCCAGCCACAGTAGATAGCCGGCCGCCAGCGGTGTCAGCAACAGCGTCTCGACCGTCAGGCCGGCCAGTCCATCGACGCCGACGCGCTTGCGCAACAGTCCATAGAGGCTGAACGAAATCGCGATCGTCAGGGCGATCCACGGCACCTCGCCTCCATGAACGATCAGGATCAGCACGCCCGCCGTCGCCAGAGAGACGGCGAGCCACTGAAGCCCGCGCAGCCGTTCGCCCAGAAAGACCATGCCCAGGACAATGCTCACCAACGGCAGGATGAAGTAGCCGAGACTGGCCTGGACGAGCCGCCGTTGCGTGGCACTGTAGATGTACGCCAGCCAGTTCAGAGCGAGTAGGACCGTCGTGGCGAGCAAGAGTTGCAGGGTGGGCCGCGATCGAAAGCAACGCCGAATGTCACTCCAGCGTCCCGCCATCGTCACCAGAATCACGAGCAGAACCAGCGACCAAACGATGCGATGGGCGAGCATCTCCAGCGGCGGGACCGTGAGGACCTCGGCGAAGTAGAGCGGCATCAGCCCCCACCAGACATAGGCCGCCAGTCCGTACAGCAGTCCCGTCCGGTCCACCGTGCCTCCTCGCCAGTGCCGTCGATCGCGACAGGATCGTTGTAGCGAGGCGAGCGTCGAGGCGTAAGCCC
>JBBRIK010000939.1:0-3344 GCA_038221045.1 Gemmatales bacterium | reverse complement strand
GATATCGTGCGGAATCAACGACCCGAACACCAGCGGGTCGCCCGCCTTGACGCGGTCGCCCGTGTGGACGCGGAGATGCTTGCCGGGCGGCACTTGATGCTCGATCTCCTCGCCCATGCGCTTGCCCTCATCGTCGGTCGGCTGGACGTGAACGAGACGCTTGCCGCGCTTCTTCTCGCCCAATTTCACGATGCCGGCGGCCTCCGCCATGACCGCGGGATCGCGTGGGCGGCGGGCCTCGAAGATCTCCGTGACGCGCGGCAGACCGCCGGTGATGTCCTGAACGCCGGCCACTTCCAGCGGCGTCTTGGCCAGGAACGAACCTTCCGTCACCTGCTGCCCCGGTCGCACCAGAAGCACGGCCTTCTCGGGCATGAAGTAGGACATGAGGATCTGACCGCGCTCGTCCTCGATGATGATCTGCGGATGCAGGTCGCCCTTGTGCTCGATGATCTCGTACTGCTCGCGGCCAGTCAGTTGGTCCTTCTCCATCCGAAGCGTCTGGCCCTCCTTGATGTCCTCGTAGCGAACCTTCCCGTCGCTCTCCGCGATGATCGGCGTGTTGTGCGGGTCCCAGGTGGACAACTCCATTCCTGGGGTCACCGCCTGATCATCTGCGACTTGCAGGATCGAGCCATTGCGGATCGGATACGTTTCCGCGACTCGGCCGCGGGCGTCGAGGATCTGGATTTCGCCGTTGCGGGTCAGGGCCACCTTGCGACCCTCGTCGTTGGTCGCCACCTTGATGTTAATCAGCTTGGCGGTGCCGGCCTTCTTCGACTTGTGCTTGTTCTCGCCGACGTCGCGTTTGACCACGCCGCCGATGTGGAACGTTCGCATCGTCAACTGCGTACCGGGCTCGCCGATCGACTGGGCCGCGATGATGCCGACCGCCATGCCTTCTTCGACGCGCGAACCTGTGGCCAGGTCCATGCCGTAGCAGCACTGGCACACGCCCAGCGACGCCTTGCACGTCATCGGCGAGCGCACCATGATCTTGTCGATGCCCAGCGCCTCGATCTTGCGCGACATGTCGTAGGTAATCATCTGGTTTTCTTCGACGATCACCTCGTCCGTCACCGGATGCTTGATGGTGCTGCGCGACACCCGGCCGCGGATCGACTCGGCCAGGGTGCGCTCGATCTCCTCACCCTTGTAGACGGCCGCCTTGCTGACGCCCTGTGTCGAGCCGCAGTCCTCCAGCGTGATGACGACGTTCTGGGCCACATCGGCCAGTTTGCGCGTCAGGTAGCCCGAGTCGGCCGTCTTCAGAGCGGTGTCCGCGAGACCCTTGCGGGCGCCGTGCGTGGAGGAGAAGTACTCCAGCACGCTCAAGCCTTCCTTGAAGTTGGCCTTGATCGGCGTCTCGATGATGGTGCCGTTGGGCTTGGCCATCAGGCCGCGCATGCCGGCCAACTGGCGAATCTGCTCGACCGAGCCACGCGCGCCGGAGTGAGCCATCAGGAAAATCGGGTTGATGTAAGGACGCATCACCCCCTCTCCATCGGGCCGGCGATCTTCCTTGAGGTCCTGCATCATCTGCTGGGTAATCTGGTCGCGGGCATGCGTCCACAGGTCGATGACGTTGTTGTAGCGCTCGACCTCGGTGATGTTGCCGATGTCGTACTGCTTGCGGAACCAGTCGACCTTTTTCTCCGTCTCCTTCAGCACCTTTTCCTTGTTGTGCGGCGTCCGCAGATCGTCGGTCGCGAAGCTCAGGCCGGAGCGGGTGGACTCGCGGAAGCCGGTGTCCTTCATGCGGTCGAGCAGATCGATGGTCTCGCGCCGGCCCAACTGCTGATAGCAGTCGGAGATGACGCGGGCCAGGTTCTTGCTCGTCATCGGAATGTCGTAGAAACCCATCTTCGCATGGAGGATGTCGTTGAAGACGACGCGACCCACCGTTGTCGTGACCAGGCCGGACTTGCTGCCGGTCGTGTTCGGGTTGCGGTCCTGTTCCTCCAGTTTGCCCTTCTCCTTGCCCTCCTGGAAGACCTTCTTCTCGCGCGGCAGCCGGACGTAGATGCGGGCGTGCGTGCCGACTTTCCTCTGCTGGAAGGCCAGGAACACTTCCTTGGAGTCGGCGAAAATCTTGCTCTCGCCCGCCTCGCCGGACTCGCCCATCTCGCCGCGCGTGGCGGTGAGGTAGTAGCAACCCATGACGATGTCCTGCGACGGGCTGATGATCGGCTGGCCGTTCGACGGGCTGAAGATGTTGTTGGTGGACATCATCAGCACGGTCGCCTCGACCTGCGCCTCGATCGAGAGCGGCAGATGGACCGCCATCTGATCGCCGTCGAAGTCAGCGTTGAAGCCCTTGCAGACCAGCGGATGAATGCGGATCGCGTTGCCTTCGATCAGCGTCGGCTCGAATGCCTGGATGCCCATGCGATGCAGCGTCGGCGCCCGGTTGAGCAGCACCGGGTGGTTCTTGATGACCTCTTCGAGGATGTCCCAGACCTGCTCGTCCTTGCGTTCGAGCATCTTCTTCGCCGACTTGATCGTATCGGCGGAGTTCAGCTCCTTGAGCCGGCGAATGATGAACGGCTGGAACAGTTCGAGCGCGATCTTCTTGGGCAGACCGCACTGGTGCAGTTTCAGTTCGGGGCCGACGACGATGACGGAGCGAGCCGAGTAATCGACGCGCTTGCCGAGCAGGTTCTCGCGGAAGCGACCCTGCTTCCCCTTGATCATGTCCGTCAACGACTTGAGCGGCCGGTTCGACGAGCCGAGGACGGGCCGCTTGCAGCGGTTGTTGTCGAACAGGGCATCGACGGACTGCTGCAGCATCCGCTTCTCGTTGCGGATGATGACCTCGGGGGCGTTCAGATCGACCAGCTTCTTGAGCCGGTTGTTGCGATTGATGATGCGGCGATAGAGGTCGTTGAGGTCCGACGTGGCGAAGTTGCCGCTGTCGAGCAGCACGAGCGGCCGCAGGTCCGGCGGGATGACCGGAATACACTCCAGGACCATCCATTCCGGCTTGTTCTGTGGTCCGCCGAGACCCGAGTCGCGGAGCGCCTCGACCACCTTGAGCCGTTTGACGTAGTCGCGCAGCTTCTGCTTGCTCGACTTTTCCTTGGCGTTCTCGGTGGCGAGCTTGTCGCGCAACTCCTCGGAAAGCTTGACGAGGTCGAGCTTTTCGAGCAGCTTCCGCAAGGCCTCGGCGCCCATGTCGGCATCGAAGCCGGCGTCGCCGTACTTCTCGCGGGCTTTGCGGTAATCATCTTCGTTGAGCAGCTGGTTCTTCTTTAGCTGCGTGGCCCCTTCCTCGCCGGGGTCTGTGACGACGTAGTCCTGGAAATAGATGATCTTTTCCAGGCTGGTCGTCTTCATGTCCAGCA
>JBBRIK010000938.1:0-3358 GCA_038221045.1 Gemmatales bacterium | reverse complement strand
AGCAGCTGCACCTGACCAGCGAGGGCATCGTCCTGGGCACGCCGGACTACATGGCCCCGGAGCAGGCGCGCGACGCTCGCCATGCAGATATCCGGGCGGATATTTATTCGCTGGGCTGTGTTCTGTATCACCTCCTCGACGGCAAGCCTCCTTTCCCCGACACGAACATCATCAGCCAGATGATCCGGCATGCGACGGAGCAGCCGAAGCCCCTCAAGGACGTCAATCCCGCGGTGCCGGACGGTCTCCAGCAGATCGTCAACTGGATGCTGGCGAAAGATCCCGCCCAGCGTTACCCGACGCCGGAGCGAGCCGCCCAGGCGCTGCAGATGTTCCTGGCGGCGGGGGCCGAGGCGGTCACGCCCGAAGCCGATCCAAAGATGAAGAAGTACCTCACCTATCTGGAGATCGACACGGCCGAGGCGGAGAAGCAAGCCAAGACGGCGACGCCGGCCCCTCCCAAGCCGGCTTCCGGGACTGCCGTGCCGGTCGCGAAATCGAAGGGGACGGAGCAGCATCAGACAGTGGATCGTCAGCGCGCCATGGCGGCGGCGCTGCGGAAAAAGGAGCGCAAGAAAGCTCGCAAGTCGGGAGTGGGAATCAACCTCCCGCCGGACAAGGCGAAGGCCGTCAGGGTGGCGTCGGCCATGCCCGCGGGCGTTGACGTCGAACTGGTGGCGTTGCCTGCTCCGGGAGGGTCGCCGGCCGGCCTGAGCCAGAAGTTGCTCAGCCTGCCGCTGACACGGCGCGATCTGGTCATGTTCCTGTTCGGCGTCGGGACGGTGGTGGCCGGCATCCTGATTACCGTCGGCATCATGGCCGCGCTCGGCTTGTTCCCGAAGAAGGAGCCGAAACTGGAAGAGACCGGCGAGGAGTGAAATGCGACTGCGAGGCCGTCATTACGCGACGGGAGACCTGATCGACGTCGTCTGCACGGCGGACGTTATCGAGGACGTCACCCCTCCCACGTTGACGCGAGCGGACTTCGAGGCCGGCTGGATCGCTCCCGCTCTGTTCGACCTGCAAATCAACGGCTGCGATGGCATCAGCTTCAACTCGGAAAAACTAACTCCGGCGGAGGTCCGCCACGTCAGCGACGTCTGCCGGCGGCACGGCATCGGCTCGCTTTGCCCCACGCTCGTCACCAACAGTTTCGCCGCGCTGCATCACGGTTTCAAGACGTTGTGCCAGGCTCGCGAAGTCGACGCCGAGGTGGCGCGGAGGGTGCCGGGCTTTCATCTGGAGGGGCCGTACATCGCGGCCGAGGATGGCCCGCGCGGCGCTCATCCGAAAGAACACGTTCGGCCGCCGGATCGCGAGGAGTTCCAGCGCTTGCAGGACGCCGCCGGGGGACGCATCCTCCTGGTGACGCTCGCTCCCGAACACGACGGCGCACTCGAATTCATCGAGTGGCTGGCAGGGCAGGGCATCGCCGTCGCCATCGGCCACACCGGCGCGGCACCCGCGCGCATCCGGGACGCGGTGAAGGCGGGAGCGAAGTTATCGACGCACCTGGGCAATGGCTGTCATGCCGTGCTGCCGAGACACGACAACCATCTCTGGGAGCAACTCGCCGCGGACGAACTGATGGCCAGCCTGATCGCGGACGGGCATCATCTGCCTGTCGCAGTCGTTCGCTGTCTGCTGCGGGCGAAGACGCCGGCGCGGACGATTCTGACATGCGACGCCTCAAGCCTCGCGGGTCTCCCGCCAGGACGCTATGGTCAGTGGGATCAACAATTCGAGGTGTTGCCCGGCGGCAAGGTGGTGGTGCCCGGAACGCCCTTCCTGGCCGGCTCCGGCGTCTTTCTGGACTCGTGTCTCGATTTCGTGCTGTCACATACCGAAGTCAGTTTGCGCGACGCACTCGACATGGCGGGAGCGCAGCCCCGCAGGTTACTTGGACAGCCGTCCCTGGGGCTGGAGGCAGGCAAGCCGGCGGACATCATCCTCTTTGACGGTGATGCGGGACGTGGCTTTGCTGTCCGGCGAACGATCCTCGCGGGGCGTGCTGGGAGCGCGTGTTGAGGGGTTGCGAGACCGCGCGAGGATTCGTATGAAGGAAGTGAACGAGTCGCGCCCGTAGCTCAACTGGATAGAGCATCGGTCTTCGGAACCGACGGTTGGGGGTTCGAATCCCTCCGGGCGTAATCCATTCCGTTGTTGCCGCTTGCGGCGTAGCGGTCTTCTGCAAAGCCGCAAGCGGCGGTCCTCCCTCAGCGCGGAGGGCTGATGGTGCCGTCGGGCAGTTTCTCCGGTTCAGTCGTCGTCAGCTTTCCCGCATCCTGATTCTCGAACGGGTCCGGCAATCCCAGTTTCTGGTAGGGGACGGTCGCCGTGCGCTCCGGCAGCGGCTCCGAGAGGACGGCGGCCTTTGAGGCATCCAGTGTCGGATCGATGGTCGTCACCTTGTCCGCGACCGGCTGGGCCATGAGCGGCAGGCTGGCCGGGATGGCCACGTCCGGCGTCACGATCTTCACGCGATCCAGGGCCGGGAAGGACACCACTTGCGGCAATGCTCCAAACGACTCCTCGACGCCGAACAATGGCTCCGGCGCGATCATGTGCGGCACAAGAGGATGACGCGGGCCGTTCTCGTTCCAGCGCGGCAGCGACGCCACCTGCAGCGGCAGCGGCACCACGGGATTCTCAATCGCGCGGGGGGCAGGCTTCGCAGGCTGTTTTGTCCCCTTCACCGCCGGCAGGAAATCCGGCGGCGCCAGCACACGGGAGACAAGCCGCCCACCGGGATCGTCAGGGAGGACGAAGTCACCGGCAGCGGCCTGCTTCGGCTCCTCGCTTTTCGGATCGTCCTTCTTCTTCGAGGGCGCATCGAGAGCGACCTGGCGTGCCTTCTTCTTCGCCTCGTCGGCGCTGTCGAGCGATTCCTTCTGCCGGCCGCAGCCGGACAGACTGAACGGTAGCGAACTCCCCACGACCACCACCATCAATAACAAGGCCACGCGCAGTTTCATGGTTGACGCCCTCGATGACATTCACGCCAAACGTCCGGACCTACTTCGCCGCCTCGATAATGAGCTTGATCGCCGTGCCTTCCTTGGGCAGCAACTTCGTGTTCGTCTCCAGCTTCAGATACTTCTCTTCCTTCATCGACAGGCTCGTCTGGAACACCGTCTTGTCCGTGACGGGGAAGATCGCGATCAGCGTGCCGCTCAGGTCGGCCCCGTAGACCAGTTCGTCCTTGTCCGGGTCGGGCTTCGCCATCTTCGAGCCGGTGAAGCGCCATTTCACCTTCGGCATCGGCTTGTTCGACGCGGGATCGACCAGCGCTTTCTCGATCGGCACCCGCTTGACGCCGCCCTCGGTCGGCACTTCGAGGAAGATGTTGACCTCCGGT
>JBBRIK010000937.1:0-3359 GCA_038221045.1 Gemmatales bacterium | reverse complement strand
GGCGTTGGCGAAGATGAACATGTTCTTGCATGGGATGGACAACGCGCGGATCGAATGGGGCGACACGATCCGCGATCCGAAGCTCATCGCCGACGACAAGCTCATGAAGTTCGAGGTCGTCGTCGCCAATCCACCGTTCTCGCTCGACAAGTGGGGGCAGGATACAGCCGCGTCCGACACCTACGGGCGGTTTCACCGTGGCATCCCGCCCAAGAGCAAGGGCGACTACGCCTTCATCACGCACATGATCGAGACAATGACCGAGGATTCGGGACGTGTCGGCGTGGTCGTGCCGCATGGCGTGTTGTTCCGGGGCGCGAGCGAAGGGTTGATCCGGCAGAAACTGATCGAAGCGAACCTTCTCGATGCGGTCGTCGGCTTACCGGCGAACCTCTTTTATGGCACGGGCATCCCCGCCGCGATCCTGATCTTCAGGAAGCGCAAGGCGGACAAGACGGTCGTGTTCATCGACGCCAGTCGAGAGTATGAGAGCGGCACGAACCAGAACCGGCTGCGCATGGAGGACATCGATAAGATCGTCGCCACCTACAGGGCGAGGAAAAGCGTGGACAAGTTCGCCTACGTCGCCGACTTCTCGGAGATCAAAGAGAACGACTTCAACCTCAATATCCCCCGTTATGTGGATACGTTTGAGGAAGAAGAGGCCATCGACATCCGTGCGGTGCAGAAAGACATCGACGGGCTGGACGCGGAGCTGGCCTCGGTGCAGAAGCGGATGGCAATGTACCTGCTGGAGTTGGGGCTGTAGAATCCGAGATGTGGAAACTGCGGAGGGACGAGCATGAGTATTCTGCGCAAAGGCGTCATTCGAGCGGGTCAAGTGATCGTCGCGGAGCCGATCAGCCTGCCGGATGGGACCGAAGTCACGATTACCGGACGTGTGGGCGAGGAGTTCTTCGGGGCCGAGGACAACGACCGCCCATCGACCCCCGAAGAAATCGCAGCCGACCTCGCCGCGATGGCCGCCTTCGAGCCGCTGTCCCTGACCGACGCGGAGGTGGCGGCCTGGGAAGCCGAGCGGCAGGCACACAAGGAGTGGGAAAAGGCGCACTTCTTCGAGCACGCCGACAAACTCCAAAGGCTGTTCGATGCGGAAGTTCCTCCTCGATAGCGGTATCCTGACGGACTACGTCCACCGCCGTGGCAACGTCTACGACACCGCGCTGCAACGCCGCCGCGAGGGGCATCGCGTTGGCACTTGCATTCCCGTGGTCGCGGAGTTCGCCGCCGGGTTGGAGCGCAGCGCCAGCCGCGAGCCGAACCTTGAACGGTTCCGCCTCGCCCTTCTGACGCTTAAGGGGCAAGATGACGAACCGCTGGGGAAGTTGCACCGCCGAGGGCAACATCCTGCTGAACATCGACCTGATCGTCGCGCCGATCACCTGCATCGAGTACGTCGTGGTCCACGAACTCTGCCACCTGAAGGAACACAATCACAGCAACGCCTTCTACCGGCTCCTGAAGGCCATGCTGCCGGACTGGGAGCGGCGGCGTGATCGACTGAACCTGTGCGTGGCTGTGTAAAGTGGTCGGCGACTACAAACTCAAACGAGGAACACGAATGACGCGACTCACAGCAATCGGCTGGCTTCTTGGCCTCGCCTTGACCGCCCAAGCCGACGAGCCAAAGACGCTCAAGCTCGTCCAGACCATCCCACTTCAGGGCAAGGCGGGCCGGTTCGACCACCTCGCCATCGACCACAAGGGCGAGCGGCTCTTCGTTGCCAACCTCTCGAACGACTCGCTCGACGTGGTCGATCTGAAGGCCGGCAAACTCGTCAAGCAACTGGCGGACCAGAAGAAGGCGCAGGGGGTCGCGTTTGTCCCCGAACTCAACCGCATCTACCAGGGCAACGGGACGGACGGCGTCTGCAACGTGTTCGACGGAAAAACCTTCGAGAAGCTGCACACCTTGAAACTGCCGGACGCGGACAACGTGCGGTACAACCCAACCACGGGGTTGGTGTACGTCGGCCATGCCGAAGCCTCGCTCACTGCGTTCGACGCCAAGACGTATGCGGTGACAGCTACGGTGAAACTGCCCGGCCCGCCGGAAGCGTTTCAGATCGACGCCGGACGGAAACGGCTGTACGTCAACTGCCTCAAGCCGGCGACGTTGGCAATCATCGACCTCGACAAGCACGAAGTCCTCTCGAAGCACCCGTTGAAACTGGCGGATGCGTGCTATCCGATGGCGCTCGACGTAAAGGGACAGCGGGTGTTCGTCGGTTGCCGGAAGAAGCCGATGGTCGTGGTACTGGATGCGAAGACCGGCAAGGAGAAGGCGGGGATTGAGATCCCCGGCGACATTGACGACCTGTTCTTCGACGCCAAGCGGAACCGCCTGTATGCGTCCTGCGGCGACGGCGTCTTAGCCGTGCTGGAAGAGAAGGACGGGGCGTTCGCGGTGATCGAGAGAGTGACGACTGCCAAGCTCGCCCGCACCTGCCTGTTCGACCCAGTCGGCGACCGCCTCTACGTCGTTCTGCCGAAGACCGAATCCGAAGGGCCGATGCTTCGCGTCTACCAACCCCAACCCGGACCATCTACGAAACTTCAACATGCACCGCCGCACGTTTTGATCGCCTCCTCCGGGGTTGCCTCGGACCGCTGACGGGATGCGTGGGGCAAAAGGAAGAGGCGCTGAAGTGAACTTGATTCCTCAAACTCGATTCGACCAATCAAGGAGAAGCAATGTCACGCTTGAACACTCGAAGTCGTCTGCTCCTGTTGTCCGTGGGCCTCGTCTGCGTGATGACCGCCGGTACTCAATGGCTGGCGCTCGGCTCCCAGGAGTCGGCGAGGGCCGACGATCACAAGGCAGACGAGAAAAAGCCTGCCCCACTGGACGCCGACAAGATTGGCACGGCGTCAGGAGCAAAAGCAACCACGACGCCTGATGGTGTGGTCCGCATCGGCTGGCCTCGTTCTGATGTCGCCGTCAAGGTTGATGGAATGCCGCTCAAGCCGTTCGCTGGCCTCGGTTCGTGGGCGGCGTTCACACCAACGAAGCATGGGGCAATGGTCATGGGCGACACCGTGGTTTTCCAAGATGAGGTCAGTCCTGCGATGGACGCCGCATTCGCCAGTGGGCTGGAAGTGACCGGGCTGCACAACCACTTCTTCTACGACGAGCCAAAGGTGTACTTCATGCACATCGGCGGCACGGGCGACCCGGAAAAGTTGGCTACTTCCGTTCAGGGAGAACCAAGATGATGACGTGCCGATGGCTCTTCGCCGTGGCCCTGATGGCGGTGGCATGGGCCGGCCCGCTTCGGGCTGATGAACCCAAGCCCCTGTCCGCCGACCAGTTCGACAGGCTGCACAAGCTGATCAAA
>JBBRIK010000936.1:0-3359 GCA_038221045.1 Gemmatales bacterium | reverse complement strand
GCGCAAGCTGATCGTCGGCGTCAATGCGTTTACCGAGACGGATGAGAAGCCGCTGGACATCCTCGTGGTCGATGCGCAGGTGGAGAAGGACAAGGTGCCGGCGCTGAAGGCGCTGAAGGCGAAGCGTGACGGCGCGGCCGTGCGGCGATCACTCGACGAGGTGAAGCGGGTGGCGGCGGCGGGAACGAACACGATGCCGGCGTTGATCGAGGCGGCGCGGGCGCGTTGCACGGTCGGCGAGCTGATGGCGGCGATGGCGGACGTCTTCGGGCGATATAATGGAGCGGCGAAGTGGTAGTTGTTATGAGCCCGAAGCGCAAGCAAGGTTGAGGAATAGCCATGCCAGAAGAAGTGACCTACAAGTATCTCGAGCCTCGCCCCTGTTCCAATTATCGTTGCTGGTTCGTCAAGGGACGACGTCTCCGCGCGCTGATCCTCTACCGCGAAACCATTGGCCAGGAGCCGCGCACGCCCGAAGAGGTGGCGCTGGATTTTCGCCTTCCCCATGAGGCGATCCTCGAGTCGGTTGACTACTGCCAGCGATTCCCCGATGTGCTCCAGCGCGACTGGGACATGGAAGAGGCGAGCATCCGCGGCGCTGACCAACCCGACGCCCCGGCGAGGATCTCTTGATCTCCCTCGCCTGGGCGTCGGGCTGGGAAGTGTCACTTGTCCTTGTCGTTGTCCTTCTTCTCTTCGGAGACGACCTTGCCCTCGGGGCTGAAGACAACTTCGAGGGCCTTCTTCTCGGCGGTCACGAGCAGCACCTCGTAGGCAGTCAACTTGTCTTCCTTGATGATCTCCTCGACCTTCTTGATGGTCGCCTTCGGGTACTTCGATTCCAGCGTCTCGGCCACCGCTTTCGGCAAATCCTTGACCGTGATTTCCTTCTCGATCGAGACGATCTTGCCCTCAGGCGTGACCGTGACCTCAATGGTCGTCTTGCCGTCCTTGATGTTGACCTCGTAGACGATCTTGCCGTCTTCCTTCTCCTTGCTGGCGCTGTTCAGCTCCGCCTTGGGGAACTTCTTTTTGACCGCGTCCACGACAGGCTTGGGCAGCTTGTCGAGCGCAACCTTCTCCTCGTCCGCACGAGTCGATGTCGCCGCGATGACGAATGCCAGTCCGACCATCCCGACCGTGAAGAGTTTCCGCATCGTTCCCTCCTGATTGACCGTGGATCGTCCCGGCGACGAGATCACTCGATGTAGTCTGTGGTCGCCAGACTCCGCGTTGAGTTACCCTATGCAGACTTCTTGAAGGGATGATGAACGCCGGGACATTTTCTGTGCGGAGGGGCCTCTCCTCAGGTGTGACATGTGTACACATCGCGTCTGGACGAATGATCGCTACGAGAAGGATTTCCCCTGAAAGATGTCGCAAACTTCCGCGGATACGGCGCAAGCCTTTCTCCTGGCTCCGTACCTTCAAGGGATCCTCGTCGGGGGTGAACAAAAGCGGGAAGGTTCTCGCTCCCCATATTCCTCGCTTCTTGTCCTCAAAATGCGACACCCGGTTACAGGAGGTTGAACACTCATGAGGAGTCCCGTCTCTCGCAAGATGCTTATGGCCCTGGGTGGAGCCATGCTCCTGCCAGTCCTCGTCGTGTGCCTTGTCTGCACCGAAGCGGAACGGCAAAAGAAAGGAGCTTTACGCGCAGTGTACTGCCGTCAACTCCTGGCGACACTCGACAACCTGACAGCGAACTTGAGCGCGGCCGAGATGCGCCGCTGTGCTTATGTCACCCATGCGGAGCCGGCTCAACGCGAGGCCTTTAGTGATGCGGCGTCCAATGTCCGCGAAAACTTGCAGCAACTCCGGAAGCTGACGCTGGAGAATGCTTTCCAGTACACCGCGAGCGAACTCGCGAGTACTCTCGCTGGGAAGAAGCTTGCTCTCCTGGAACGATCACTGCAGTTGCGCGACCAGCTCCGGTTCCACGATCGTGGACAGTTCGCTTTGACCCGCGAGGTTCACGGGGTCAACGATGAACTGGTTCCGGTCCTGGCCGGTCTGCGTGCGGAAGCGGATGGCTCGCTGGACAGCCAGACCAGCCAGACACGCTCGTCCGTCCAGTACGCGGGGATGGTCGTGGGGGCTGGGGGACTCCTGATGCTCCTGTTTTTCGGCCTGTCGGCCGTCGGCGTCTCGCGCGAGCTGGTCAACCGGAATCGTTCCTGGACGGATGCGCGTGCTGCCGCCCAGCGTGCAGAGGAGCGAGCCATCGAACAGTCGTCCCGGCTGTCGGAAACCGAGGCGGCCCTGGAGGAGTTAGCGTCGCTGCGGGGTCACCTCGAAGACCAGTTGCACCAGGCCCAGCGGCTAGCGTCGGTGGGGCGGGTGACGAGTGGCGTGGCTCACGACTTCAACAATCTGCTCCAGTTGATCCTCGGCTACAGCGAAGCCTCGCTCCAGACTCTACCCGAGGACGACCCATCGCGCCCGTTCATTACCGAAGTCGTCCAGGCTGGCTATCGGGCCGTGGGGCTGACACGACAACTGCTGGGCATCGGCCGCATCGGCGACCCCCAGCCAATGGACCTCAACGCCGCCCTGGTGGACGTGGGGCCGCTTTTGTGCCAGTTGGCCGGCAAGGACATCGAGTTGAAGATGACTCTCGATCCCTGTTTGAAACCCATCTGGGCCGATCGTGGACGGCTCGATCAGGTCCTGCTAAATCTGGTGGCCAACGCGCGGGACGCAATGCCCGAAGGCGGGAAGCTCACTCTGGAGACCCGGCCGGCCCGGCCGGATGAGGCGGCCCCAAAGGGCGAGGAGCCGGCTCGCGAATACGCTGTCCTCATGGTGACGGATACCGGCTGTGGCATGGATGCGGAGACACGCGCCCGGCTCTTCGAGCCGTTCTTCACCACCAAGGACGCCGGCAAGGGAACGGGCCTCGGGATGGCGATCATCCTCGACGTCGTCGGACGGTTCAAGGGCCGGGTCGAGGTGGACAGCGAAGTGGGACAGGGGACGACGATTCGCGTCTATCTGCCGCTGGCGGAATAACTTCTTGCCGCTTGCGGCTTAGCGGGCAGCCCGCTAAGCCGCAAGCGGCAAGAAGGGGTTTCGCCTCAGAGGACGTCGCCTTGGCCGGGGTGGCCGCGGACCAGGGCGATGCGGCCGGTGCGTGCCAACTCCTGGATGCCGTAGGGACGCATCAGTTCGATGAACGCTTCGATCTTCGATTCTCGGCCGCTGATCTCGAGCATCATGCTTTCGAGACTGATATCGACGACCCGGCCTCGAAACATCTCGACCAGCAAACTGATTTCGCTGCGCTGAGTCGCTCCGACATCGACCTTGATGAGCATGAGGTCGCGCTCGACGAAGTCCTCGGACGAGATGTCGTAGAC
>JBBRIK010000935.1:0-3367 GCA_038221045.1 Gemmatales bacterium | reverse complement strand
GGACATGACGATGCGGCCAACCTTCACTTTGCTTGCCCTGCTTCTCCTGGCTGCGCGCGCGAACGGCGATGCCGGGATCGAGTTCTTCGAGAAGAAGATTCGACCGGTGCTGGCCGAGCATTGCTACTCGTGTCACTCTATCAGCGCGAAAAAGAGCAAGGGCGGGCTGCTGCTCGACACGCGCGAGGGGCTGCGCAAGGGAGGCGACTCCGGCCCCGCCATCGTGCCGGGCAAGCCGGATGAAGGGCTGCTTCTCAAGGCGGTTCGTCACACGGACGATGCGTTGAAGATGCCGCCGAAAAAGAAACTGCCGGCCGCGCTCCTCTCCGATCTGGAGGCGTGGGTGAAGATGGGCGCACCCGATCCGCGCGACGGCACAAAGCTCGCAGCGGCATCGTGGGAAGAGATGCTCCGCGATCGCCGTCAGTGGTGGAGCCTCCAGCCGGTCCAGAAGGCGGCTGTGCCGGCCGTCAAGAACACGGCAGGGGCCAGCGACCCTGTCGATCGTTTCCTCCTCGCCCGTCTCGAAGAAAAAGGTCTGACCCCCGCCGAACTCGCCGATCCGCGCACTCTCATTCGCCGACTCAGTCTCGTTCTGACGGGACTGCCTCCCGCACCCGAGGATGTGGAGGCGTTCGTCAGGGACATGAGACCGCAAGCGACGGAGAAACTGGTCGATCGATTGCTTGCCTCCCCTCACTTCGGCGAGCGCTGGGCGAGGCACTGGATGGACGTCGTCCGCTTCTCGGAGACGCATGGCAACGAGTGGAACTACGAGGTCCATCACGCCTGGCGCTACCGCGATTATCTCATTCGCGCTTTCAACGCCGATGTGGCCTACGATCAGTTTGTGCGCGAACACCTGGCCGGCGATCTGCTGCCGGTGCCGCGCTGGAACCGGCGTGAAGGCTTCAACGAATCGGTGATCGGCACCGCCTTCTATCGCTTCGGCGAGGCTAATCACGACGATTGCATCAGTCTGCGCTCGATCGGCTACGACCTGGCCGACAACCAGATCGACACGCTGACCAAGGCGTTTCAGGGGACGACGGTGGCCTGCGCTCGCTGCCACGATCACAAGCTCGACGCGGTCTCGACGAAGGATTACCACGCTCTGCTGGGCATCGTCCGTGGCTCGCGCCAGGTCAGCCACACCCTCGACGCTCCCGAGGTGAACGCGAAGCCGATGCAGCAGATGCGCGAGTTGAAGCCTGCGATCCGCAAGGAACTCGGCGAGGTCTGGCTGCGCGAGGCGAGCGACATGGGCCGCTACTTGCTGGCAGCCCAGGCCCGGCACACGAAGCAAGCCAATGCGGCGGAACTGGCACGAGGACTCGATCCTGCCCGGCTCGAACGCTGGCTGGCGGCGCTTCAAGCCGCGAAGATGCCTATCGAAGACATCCTCGAACCCTGGCGAGCCTCGGCCTCGACGGAATGGCGAAAGCTGGCGGAGCGATTCGCGAACGAGGACCGCGAACGCTCCGCGTTCAACGCGAAACACTTCACCGCGAGTAACCTCTCGGGCTGGCAAGCGGAGGGGATGGGTCTGCGCGGCGGGCCGGCGCGGAGCGGCGATTTCGTCTTGAGCCACGAGGGCGACGCGCTGCTGAAGACCGTCCTGCCGGGAGGCTGGTTCACCCATACTCTCTCGGAACGGTTGAACGGCACGCTGCGCTCACCGATCCTGTCGGGGACGAAGAAACAGATCAGCTTCGAGGTGATGGGCCAGCGCAGCAGCGCCGTCCGGCTCGTCTCGAACAACTGCCAGCTCAACTACAAGAACTACCGCGCCCTGACGATGAACGAGCCGCAGTGGGTGACCTTCCCCATCCCGGAAGACCTCGACAGCCTGCGCGTCTATGCCGAGCTGATGACGATGCTCGATAACCCGAAGTTCCCCGATCAACTCAGCGCGTTGGGCGGCGACCAGCAGAACTATCGTCTGCCCTGGGAGCAAGCGGCCGCCAACCCACGTTCGTTCTTCGGCGTCACCCGCGTCGTCCTACACGATGGACCCGAGACGCCGAAGCCCTCGCTGAGTCATCTTCGCGCCCTCTTCGCCGGGCCGGAACTACGCTCGCCGGGCGATTTCGCTGCCCGCCATGCTGCCGTCGTCGAGGCCGCCGTTCGGGCCTGGATGGCTGATCGGGCGTCGGATGACGACGTGCGCTGGCTCGATGGCCTGCTGCGGCGCGGTCTCTTCAGCAACAGTATCCGGCTGACGCCGCGTCTGGAAACGCTGGCAAAGCAGTATCGGCAGACGGAGGCGGAACTCTCGCTGCCGCGCATCGCGCCGGGCGTCGCGGACTTCGGCCCCGGTTGCGACCAGCCCGTCTTCGCCCGCGGCGACTGCATGAAGCCGGGCGAGACGGTCCCCCCGCGCTATCTCGAGGTGCTGTCGAAATCCAGCGAACGATTCACGGCACAGGGCAGCGGCCGGCTCGAACTGGCCGAGCGAATTGCGAGCGCGAGCAATCCGCTGACCGCGCGCGTGATGGTCAACCGCGTCTGGCACCATCTCTTCGGCACGGGCCTCGTCCGCACTGTCGATGACTTTGGCCGTGTCGGCGAACAGCCCTCGCATCCGGAGTTGCTCGATTACCTTGCCACTCGTTTCGTCGAAGATGGTTGGTCAGTCAAACGGCTGATTCGCTCGCTGGTGCTGACACGGACGTTCCAGTTGGCGAACCGCCCTTCCATACTGTCGAGAGAAGTGGACCCCGAGAATCGTCTGCTGCACCACTACCCGGCGCGCAGGCTGGAGGCGGAGGCGATCCGCGATGGCATCCTGGCCGCATCTGGCCGGCTGGACCATGCCCTGTACGGTCAGAGCGTCGCGTCTTATCGCGCCAGCGCGAACGCTGACCGCCGGCTCTTCCCCGGCCCGCTCGACGGCAATGGCCGGCGCGGCGTCTACATCAAGAACACGCTGATGGAAGCGCCGCGATTCCTCAGCGCCTTCGATTTCCCCGGCGGCAAGGTGACGCAGGGCCGGCGCGACGTGACCAACGTGCCGGCTCAGGCGCTCGCTCTGCTCAACGATCCCTTCGTGCTGCAACAGGCGGAATTCTGGGCGGGACGGCTGGTGTCCCGTCCCGACGCTTCGGTCGCCGAACGGATCGCCCACATGTTCCATACCGCCCTGGGCCGTCCGCCCCGCCCGGAAGAACGGAAGCAGTTCGAGCAAGTGGTGAACCAACTCGCCGATCTTCAGCAGGTTAAGCAGGACGATATCCTCAAGAGTCCGGTGATCTGGAAAGATGTCGCCCATGCGTTTTTCAATTTGAAGGAGTTCATCTATATCCCATGACAGGCCGCGATCATCTATCTGGGCTATAATCGACGAGGGAAGAAAGCCGATTCGGGG
>JBBRIK010000934.1:0-3370 GCA_038221045.1 Gemmatales bacterium | reverse complement strand
CCGAGATTCTCCAGCTTCATTGAAGCTGGGAAAGTTGTGCGGTATGAGGCAAGAGTGACATACCTATGTCACACAACGGAGAAATAGGCTGTTTTCCATAACTTCCTACAGGCCAACGACTTTTAGATGCGTTCACCGTGGCTCATGACCTCATCGGCGGCCCCTTCATGAAATTGCTTGCGGACAAACAGACAATTGTCGCCGTTGTAGAAGATCCGCACCGCGTCGGTGGCGCTGAGCAGACCGTGGCCGAGCGACTCGAGAAGCCCAAGGTTCAGCCAGGCGAAGACAGCTAACTGTTCGCCGGATGTTTTCCCCGAAGCCAGAAGCAAAGTCTTAAGATCCACCGTGTTATTCATGAGGTCGCCTGCCTGGGAAAGAACTTCACACCGGCCGCCTGTCCAGGCCGCCTACTGCGGCGTTGAAGCCTGAGAACCCGAGACGCCCGCCCCATTTGGCTGCAACGATTCGTTTGCCGGGTCTGGTTGTCGCGCGACCAATTCAGCCCGATGCTGGTAGAGAACGGCGAGTAGTTGCTCGTCGTCGATGTCCCATAGTGACCGGGCAGTCCGGTCTTCGCCAAGAAACCCAAGATGGGCGAGCAACTGGCCGAGTCGCACGTCCGGGGACAACTCGCACACCTCGGCCAACACGGCCAACGCCTCACGCTGAGTCACCGAGATCATGGGAGTAGGTCTCCGATTTTGGGATCCATCCCATATGCCCTGCGGAGCCGGCCGATCACTTCGACCCGAACCAATGTGCCTGGAGCGAACTTGGCGATCCGGGTTGCCCGAGTCACCCCATTATAAATCACCAGCACTCCGTCCGTCCCCTCGTACACGATCAGCGGAGGCATTCCCGACGATGACGATCCGAATCGGACAATCTGCCTCTGGAGCTTGACGGGGTCAGCGCCGCTGGGCCGGGAGTGCGGGACACGCAGTTCGCGGGGATCAACATCTCGGAAGTCCGAAGGCATACCTCAAGGTTTACTCCACACCCTCGTCCGAGAAAGGCTTCGCCAGTTCGAGGGACAAGCGGAACGGAAAACGATCGGCTCGGATGGGAGACGATCCCTGGCAGTCCAATGAACTCGATCATGCACCCCGTGAGTTACGACAACGCCAGGAGCTCCAGCCAGTTCGTAACGTTCCACTATTTCTTCGTATTGAGATAGAACGTCAGTAAGACTCCAACAATGACTGCCAGAAACGAAAACAAGGCAGACAAACAAATTGTCAGGATCATCCATCCACGCTGGCCCCACAACTCCTTCGTCTTCGTCATCTCCGACAGCCTGTACTCGATCACGGCAATCTGTTTCGCCATCTCACGAAGCGGTTCTGTCTCGCTCCCTAACGCCTCCACTCGCTCCTTGAGAATATTCACCTCGAGCGTGAGGTCCTGAATAAGTTTCTCTGTTTGGGTTGCCACGGTCAGGATCCCTCCGAACCCGTAGTGAGCTGGTCCAGGAGGATCTGCACCTGTTGATGCTGTCGTTCGTTGCGGATCTTTAGGAGGTCGCCCCAGAGCCGAGGTAGACGGAACCTCATGTGCAGCTGATTTTGCAGTTCGTCAAGAGTGAAATCCGTAGAGACTTCACCCGTCAAATCCCGCATGGTCAGGCGATAGAGAGTCCGGCCCTCGGGATCTTGCACGCGGGTCCACTCAGCCTTCACGAGTTGGGACGACTCTGGCCTCAGAATGCCGGCGAGGCGAGTTGAGGCTTGCTGAATGAGCGGCAATCCCTCAGTCCATTGCCGAACTTCCGGCGAATACTGCACTTCCATGATGTCTCTCCACGGGCGAAATCTCTCTGCAGGCCATTATACCCGTCCGGCATCTGAATCAGAAACCGTTCAGGGAGCGTACAGGAACTCATTGCTGTTGAGAAACACCAGAGCAACCTGCGTCCATGCACTTCGCTCGCCGTCGCTGCTCTTGATCGCCGTCACGAACTTTCCGACCTTCTCGCTTTCCGCTGGACGCGGCTCACGGCCGAGGAGCAAGACGAACGCGAAACGCATGCGAGCCGCATCATCGGCAGAAGAGCGCAGCACTCTTTCGGCCACGGCGGCGGCGTTACGCTCGGAGAAGGGGCCATGCAGCAGGGCCAGCGCCTGGAGCGGCACCGTCGAGACGGTTCGCTCCGGACAATTCACCTCCATCAGCGGCGTGTCGAACAGATCGAGCAGCGTTAGATGCTGGCTGCGGCGCACGATCAGATAGACGCTGCGGCGATTGCTCGCGGGATCGTCAGCCGTCTCGACCGAGCCATCGCCCTTCGCCGTCACGGCGGCAGGCGGGCCGAAGCGCTCCTCGTTGAGCTTGCCCGCGAGAGCCAGGACGCTGTCGCGCAGCACCTCGCCCTGATGACGGCGCGGCTTCCACGAGCCGAGCAGCACGTTCTCCGGATCGGCCGGCTTCACCTCGGACGATTGCCGATAGGCCGACGAGGTGACCATGAGCCGATGCATCGCCTTCATGCTCCAGCCCTGGCGCACGAACTCCGTCGCCAGCCAGTCGAGCAACTCCGGATGCGTCGGCTTCACCCCCGAACGGCCGAAGTTCGCGACCGTCGGCACGAGTCCCCGGCCGAAGTGATGCGCCCACATGCGATTGACCTGCACGCGCGCCGTCAGCGGATGGGCCGGATCGGTCAGCCAGCGCGCCAGCGCCAGACGCCGGCCTGTCGTCTTGTTTCCAGACTTCGCCTCGAACTTGTAGCCAGGCGGCGCGAGGACTTCCGGGACGCTCGGCGTCACAAGCGCGCCCGGCTTGCTGTAGTCGCCGCGCCGCAGCACACGCCCCTGAGGCGGCTTGTCGTCCAGGTCGATCAGGCCACGAATCAGGATCGGCGCGTCCTGCTTCTGCTGGGCCTGAGCGGCGGCGAGCGCGGCCTTCGTCTTCTCGACCTCCGCGCGATTCACATTCTTCGGGGCCTTGTTCAGCGTGGCAAGTTGCTGCGTCAGGGCGGCAACCTGGGCCGCCGTCTGCTTGTTGCGTTCGCGAAGACGGGCCTGCTCCGCCTCGCTCCCCATCGTGATGCCACGAACCTCCGAGGGCTGCCAGCGGGCTGGATCGAGCGCGGGCAGAAAGACGGATTGCAAGGAGTAGTAATCGCGCTGCGAGATCGGATCGAACTTGTGAGCGTGACAGCGGGCGCACTGCATCGTCAGGCCCAGGACCGTCGTGCCGACAATCTGCATCGTGTCGCTGAGGACCTGATGAATCTCGTTCGGCTCCGTGTAGCCGGGATAGGTCGGATCGAGCGCGGTACGCAGGAAGCCGGTAGCGACGAGTTGCCGGGTCACCTCCGGCGTCATCACCCTGGCGCTTCGCCAATCGCTCAGTTCATCGCCCGCGA
>JBBRIK010000933.1:0-3375 GCA_038221045.1 Gemmatales bacterium | reverse complement strand
CGTGCCGGTTGGACTCTCGATCCTGGGCCTTCAAATCTGGGGATCGTACCGTCTGATCGCGAAGAGCTTCAAGTGGCTGACGCTGGCGCTGTTCGCGTACATCGGAGCCGCCTTTTTTGCCCATCCGGATTGGGGCGCGGTCCTTCGAGGGACTTTCGTCCCCACGATCCAGTTCGACCGCGAGTTCCTTGTCATGTTCGTCGCCATTCTGGGGACGACCATTTCGCCCTATCTGTTCTTCTGGCAAGCCAATCAGGAGGTGGAAGAGAGAAAGCCCCTGGGACGCGCGCGTCTCTGGCGGCGCCGCAAGGTAACCGACACGGAACTGGAATACGCCTTCTGGGACGTCAATATCGGGATGTTCCTGTCCAACATCGTGATGTTCTTCATCATCCTGACGACGGCGGCCACGCTCCATCAAGCTGGCAAGACGGATATCGAAACGGCCGCCGACGCCGCCGAGGCATTGCGTCCCCTGGCAGGTGAAGGGGCCTATTTCCTGATGGCGCTGGGATTGATCGGTACGGGCTTCCTGGCAGTCCCGATCCTGACAGGGTCGGGTGCCTATGCGGTGGCGGAAGCGGCCGGCTGGAAGTGCAGTCTCGATGAGAAGCCCGGCCGAGCGAAGGAATTCTATCTCGTCATCGGAGCTTGTACGATTGTCGCTCTGGCGATCAACTTTCTGGGCATCTCGCCGGTGAAGGCGCTGTTCTGGACGGCCGTCATCAACGGCTTTTTGTCGCCGCCGTTGCTGGTCGTCATCATGTTGATCGCGAACAATGGGGCGATCATGGGCCAGCGGAAGAACGGCCTCGTTCTGAACGTATTCGGCTGGCTCACCTGCGCCCTGATGTTCGCGGCGGCCGTCGGGCTGCTGCTGACCTGGAATAACCCGTAGGTCCGGCAGAGCCGGTCCTACGGGGAGCGTGAGAAGAGCGGAGGGGGAGGGATTCGAACCCTCGAACGCCTTTCGACGTTGTCGGTTTTCAAGACCGATGCGATCGGCCACTCTGCCACCCCTCCATGAACTCCGAAAGAAGACAAGGACGTCTGTCCAGGGGTTCGGAGTTGCGCGAGCGGCTCAGTTTTCGCTGAAGTCGAATTTCGTGGCCGTTTCCTTGCCCAGCGGGTCACGCAGGAAGCGCTCGCGACAGGCACAACATAGGTCGGAGCGCCGTTGATGTGTTGATGGCGGCAGCGACGAAAGGTCTCCGGACTCCTCCATCTCGCACAGCAACTGGCTGACGGCTTCGAGGTGGTCCTCGTCGAGATCCTCCTCCGTCAGGCCCGCCGGCTCGTGGGCGGCGAGCACCTCGACCTTGACCACATAATGAAGGTCCTTTCCCCCACGGATGGATTTGCCGCAAAGATCGCATGTGACGTGGATCATGAACGCGTCACTCCTGGTTGTCAGCCAGCGGCTGGCTGGCCGCCTGCCGTGAACCGCCGCACTCCTCGCCTCGCGAATGAGGGTGGAGAGTGAGAGAAATCGCGGCGATTGGGTACTATCCATCCGTCTCACGTTTCGTTCGCACTGTCAAGCCGATTTCCGTCATCGTGCGGGTTTTGACGAATACAAGGATTGTAGCGAAAGGAGCGAAGACGCTGCCTCCCGTCGCTGAAGAATCACCAACACCGTCCGGTTCTTCTTACAATTGAGGGGCGTTCGGAAAGATGAAAACCTTGTAGTTCTTGCAATCATCTATCTACGCGGCGAGAAGGCATTTCGGCCTATTGAGCGCAAGTTTCGTATTACCATGAACTTGAGATGATGTGGCGCTTCCGTTCCGGCGATGGCACGCTGCTTGCATTCATAGAAAACCGTACCTGACGCAGACACGATTGAGGACACAAGCCATGAGCCAACGCCAAACGAACCTCCTCTGGCTCAAAGATATGCTCGAACACCTGTCGGCCTGCCAGCAACAACTGGAGTGGGCGGAAGACGGTGAGACGGTGTTCGTTCTGACGGAATCCATGTTGTCGGATCTGGAGCGCTGCAAGCGACTGTGCGAGACGATTCAGCGGCGAACCAGTGTCCGCAGTGTGGTCTAAAGAGTCACCTTCGTTCTCTCTTCCTTAGGTCGCCCGACCCGGCGGCCTCCTACCACGACCCAATTCCCGCAACCCACCCCCACGTCGGCGGCTCCGCAAGCCGCCGGCGTATCTTTTTTCTCCCGTAGGTGCCGCGAGCCGAGCGGCACCCGCACCTCGATGCGGCTCGCGGGATACACCGACAAGGCTACACATTGCGCGGCATCGCAGTCCAGGTCCGGCTCGGCTCGCCGGATCTACTCACCCGGATACACCGGCAACGCTACACATTGCGCGGCATCGCAGTCCAGGTCCGGCTCGGCTCGCCGGACCTACTCACCAGGGCGTCATGCCGCCGTTGACGCAGATCGTCTGTCCCGTGACGAAAGACGATTCCTCACTGACCAGATAGAGACACGCATCAGCGACGTCCTGGGGCGTCCCCCAGCGGTCGGTCGGGATAAGAGCGCGATAGGCGTCCTTCTCTGCTTGCGGGTCATTCTCGTGACGTTCGACGGGTATCCAGCCGGGCGCGACGGTGTTCACGGTGATCCCGAAGGGCGCAAGCTCGCGCGACATACTGCGCGACCAGCCGATCTGCGCTCCCTTGGCCGCGACGTAAGCGCTAAAGGGAGCGACGGAGCGATGGTAAACCTCGCTGGTTATATTGACGATGCGGCCCCACTTCTTGGCCTTCATGTGCGGGAGACAGCGGCGCGCGAGCAGAAACGGAGACTTCACGAAGAAATCGAGCATGCTCTGATAGAAGGCCCAGTCGTACTCCTCGATTGGTTTGAGCGGCTGCTCCGGCGTGGCGTTCACAACGATGATATCGATGGGGCCGAGTTGCTTCTCGGCAGTCTTGAACATCGCCTCGACGCCGTCTTCCGTCACGGCGGACGACTTGACGAGGACGCTCTTGACGCCGGCCTGTTTGAACTCGGCAAGGGTCCGTTCGGCGCGAGTGTCGTTGTTGAAGTAATTGACTACGACGCCCGCGCCGGCCTTACCGAGCGTCAAGGCGATGGCCTTGCCGAGTCCGGTGCTACTGCCGGTAACGAGGGCGACGTGGCCCGCGAGGGAAAATGGCATTCGTTACTCTCCAGCTCCAGGGTGTTACTTCTTGAGGGCGTCCGTGAGAACGTCCGCGTACGAGGAGAGGATCCCTCCTGACGTAGTGCAGGATCACAGGAGAACATTTGACACTCCTCGCTAATCCCGACAAGCCGCTCGCCCTTCGTGTCTCTGTTTCAAGGACTTACGATCAGTTTTGATGCGCGGGACTGGACAAAGTGGGGGTGAGCAGCTGCAATGACGGGAACACTAACCCCCGTTGCGCAG
>JBBRIK010000932.1:0-3377 GCA_038221045.1 Gemmatales bacterium | reverse complement strand
AGCGAGACCGAGCGCGGCACGAAGCCGGACGATGGGTCGCGGGTCCTTCAGCAATTCCTTGACGGCCGCGCGCTGTTCGGTGTCGCCGACCTGGCAGACGACCGAAGCAGCCGCCGCCCTTCGGGCCGGCTGCTTGTCCTTGAGGGCCTCGATCAACACCTTATCAACCTTGCCAGCAGGGGCCGCGATTTCGACGAGGCCCGACTCGACTTCCTGATAGATGTTGACGTTCTCCGCCACGCTCAGGTAACCGAGTAGCGCCTCGACGCCCCCCTCGGGGTTCTTCGACGCGATCAACTTCGCCGCCGCGCTAACCAGCGCCAGGCTGTCCTCACTCTCGATGAGCTTGAGGCACTCCTTGGCACGCGCGGAGATATCCGCGTCATCGACCTGTCCGGCTGCTTGCCGGAGCAGGGGGACGGCGACCATGCCGTACTGGACGAGGCCGCCGAACGCCTTGTCGCGCGTCTCGGCCGCCTTGTCGCCGAGTTGCTTGATAAGCTCCTGGATCGGTTTCGCTTCCGCGGTGCGAAGGGAGCGCTTGCGGAAGAACTCGACGAGAGCAGCACCGGTCGTGGGCAGTTTGGCGGACTTGACGGTCTGTTCGTCGGGAGGCAGGGGCGGATCGGCGGGAGCCGGCATCGGCGGTTGGGCCATACTGGTCAGTGCGAGGAAAACGAGGACGACGGCAGTGGCCGAACGCATGAAGGCTCTCCCTCGTGAGGGGTTGAGTGCGACGTGTCAATAGATTCATGATAAATAGAGAGGCATGGTCGGGGAAGGAAAATCGACGCCCTTTCTGTCCTTGTTACGATCGCTCGAGAGACTGCTGCCATGAATCGCGCCGGCGCTTTTGCCTTGCTGAACGAATATGTCACCGATCAAAGTTTGGTCCGGCATTGTCTCTGCGTCGAGTCCGCCATGCGCGCCTATGCCCGCAAACTCGGTCAGGACGAAGAGAAGTGGGGTATCGTCGGACTCCTCCACGACTTCGATTATCAGCGCTGGCCGGACCCTCCCGATCATCCCCTCAAGGGTTCCGAAATCCTGCGCGAGCGTGGCTACCCCGAAGAAATGATTACCTCCATCCTGACGCATGCCGATTACCTGACCGACCGCTATCCGCGCGTCAATCTGATGGACAAGGGACTCTATGCGTGTGATGAGATCACCGGCCTGATCACGGCGACGGCCCTGCTCCGCCCGGCGGGCATCATGGACCTGGGCGCATCGAGCGTCAAGAAGAAGATGAAGTCGAAGGGCTTCGCCAAGGGGGTCAACCGCGACGATGTGGTCCGTGGAGCGGCCGACTTCGGCGTCGATCTGACGGAACACATTCAGTTCGTCATCGAAGCGATGAAGGGAATTGCCGGCGAACTCGGTTTGACGCACGGCGCCGGCAGCGAGACGGAATGACCCACGCTCAGAGTTGCGCCTCGGCGATGAGGACGACCTCGCGGAGCCGGAAACTGCTGCATCGTTCCTCGCGGCCATTCTCGTCGAGCCGGTGTCGAGCGAGGGCGGCCTGTCGAACCTTCTCGACTGCTTCCAGGGCATCGCCGGCAGCGGCGACCTTGATGGTCTGATATTCCCAGTGGGTCGGCTCCGAGGAGTGCCACCGGAAATCGTAGCGAACTTCGTAGATGCAGGTCATTGCGATGAGTCTCCTCCAGGCGAGTGTCTCTCTCGAGATTGTAGGAGGAGTAGCCCCCGCGGAAGGAGTCGAACCTTCACCGAAGGGTTCAAAGCCCTTCGTGCTGCCCTTACACCACGCGGGACCGAAGCGAGTCCGAGCGGAAGAGGGGGGAGTTGAACCCCCAAGGGTTGGCCCCAGCCGCTTTCGAGGCGGCTCCCGTCGCCCATCGGTGTGCCCTTCCGTCCTGAAGACCCATCAACGCCCTTCACGGTTCGCGCTGCTCAATTCTCCTCTTGCGTACTAATCATCCGTTCAGTATCCTGATAGAGTCACCTTTCGTTGCATTGCGCGTGCGCCACACATACCCTCGCGCAAATTTCCGTCCGGGGTGCGCGCACTCACTTCTCCTGACAACTCCTGTTGCGTTCGTCGCTCCCTTCTGAAATGATTTCGCGTACTACTCTTTCTCTATGCGGGCGCTTCTCCCCGCTCTGTTCGAGTATCCTCCGCGCACTCCGCCCTGGCCTGGCTTTACGGAGACGGATTCATGTCAGCGATTGCCGAATGCTCCACCCCGCTCGAAACGTCGGTCCTCCTCAACGCTCTGGTCGCTCTCAAAAAGGGCGACTACTCCGTGCGCTTGCCGGTGGAGTGGACCGGTCTGGCCGGCAAGGTCTCCGACGCCTTCAACGAGGTCCTCGAACTCAACGAACGGATGAGCAAGGAACTTGCTCGCCTGGGGCGTGTCGTCGGCAAGGAGGGCAAGCTGAATCAACGGGCCGCTCTCGGCGACGTCACCGGCTTCTGGCGCGACTCCATCGACTCGGTGAACGCCCTCATCGGCGACCTGGTGCATCCGACCAGCGAAACGGCTCGCGTCATCGGCGCTGTCGCGCAGGGCGACCTGTCCCAGACGATGGCCCTCGAAGTCGAAGACCGTTCCCTTCAGGGCGAGTTCCTGCGCACCGCGCGCACCATTAATACGATGGTCGATCAGCTCAGTTCCTTCGCCTCGGAAGTAACCCGCGTGGCCCGCGAGGTCGGCACCGAAGGCAAACTCGGCGGACAGGCCAAGGTCAAGGGCGTGGCCGGGACGTGGAAGGACCTGACGGACTCCGTCAACTCGATGGCCGGCAACCTGACGGGCCAGGTCCGTAACATCGCCGAGGTGACGACGGCCGTCGCCAATGGCGATCTGTCGAAGAAGATCACCGTCGATGTGAAGGGTGAGTTCCTCGAACTGAAGAACACGACGAACACGATGGTCGATCAGTTGCGCTCCTTCGCCTCGGAAGTGACCCGCGTGGCTCGCGAGGTCGGCACCGAAGGCAAGCTCGGCGGCCAGGCCCGCGTCGAGGGCGTCTCCGGCACCTGGAAGGACCTGACGGACAGCGTCAACTTCATGGCCTCCAACCTCACTTCCCAGGTGCGCAATATCGCCCAGGTAACGACGGCCGTGGCCAATGGCGACCTGTCGAAGAAGATCACCGTCGATGTAAAGGGCGAGATTTCCGAGTTGAAGATCACCATCAATACGATGGTCGATCAGCTCAGCTCTTTCGCGGCGGAAGTGACCCGTGTGGCGCGTGAGGTCGGCACCGAAGGCAAGCTCGGCGGACAGGCCGACGTCAAGGGCGTCGCCGGCACCTGGAAGGACCTTACCGACAACGTCAACTCGATGTCGGAGAATCTGACGAGCCCGGAGCGCGGCATCGCGCGAGTCGTTACCGCGGTCGCGAAC
>JBBRIK010000931.1:0-3381 GCA_038221045.1 Gemmatales bacterium | reverse complement strand
CCCTCTGTGATTCATCCCGAACAGGCCCGACTCAATCGCGGCTGTTGGACAAGATGAGCATCAACCGAAGAATGTAGAAGAACAGCGTGGCAATCGAAGCGAACAGCGCCAGGGCGGCGGCGACATGCTGATCGGTGCCGTAGTGATTCATCACGTTCGAGGTGTCGTAGAGGATGTAGCCAGCCATCAGCAGGATCATCGCACAGCAGAAGAACATGCCGAGGGTGGGGACGCCGAAAATGATGGCGACCAGGATGAACCCCAAGGCGACAAAGCTGCAAATCGTCAGCAGCGAGCCAAGGAAGGAGAAGTCCTTCTTGGTCATGAATACGATGGCTGTCAAGCCGCCGAACACAGCGAGGGTGAGAATACCCGCTGTCGGCACGATGGTCTTATCCTTTGCGAATTTGGTCGCGTAGATCAGGATCGGCAGCATGATAAGCGCTTCAAGCACGACATAGACAGACAGGCCGAGATACTGGACGCCGCGCGATGTTTGCGAAGAAGCCCAGTGCTGAGCGAGCATGCTGACGACGATGAAGGCGCCGAAGACGATCAGGACGCTGTACGGCGACTGGCCAAAGAGGCCGCCGACTGTCCCTTCGATGTTCGGAATGGCGAGCAGGGCCGCCTCGATGCCGACGAATGCGAGGATGGCGCCGGCCAGATGGGCGTAGGTGCGGCGGATGAAGCCCGCTCGTTCGGAAACGACCGGTTCACTGCGTTCGTAGCCGTACTCCAGGGGATATTCGTTGCCGCGACTCATCTGGGCACACTCCTGAGAAAGAGGAAAAAAGATGGTACGAAAGAGGGAGCATCCTTCTGAGAGGAATGACCCTTTCTTGAGCTAATGTATTCTACGCCGTCGCTTCTCGCGCAGCAAGTCAAACCCGCGTGCGCAGGGAGAGGCGGTCGTGGAGCGATCCACAAGTAAAGCGCCTGAATGGGAACTGATTGATTCGCTGCGGTGGCTTCACTTCCCAGTTCGCCCTTGCTTATCGCGCCGGCACAGCCGATAATTTCAACACAACCCGCACAAGCGGCCCTCGAAACGAGACGCGGCAGGATCGCCGGCCTCGCAGCGCTGATCGCGGGGCGTCTTCACCCGGAAGGTTCGAGCCTCCATGATGTGCCACCGCTGCTCGATCGGCGTCCTCCTTCTGCTCCTGACCGCCTCCGCGCTGCCGGCCCAGTTCGTGCCGGGTCCGTTCGGTCCCGTCCAGGTTGGGCCGGTACCCGTCCTTGTCGCGCCGGGGCTGTCGTTGAATTACCTCAAGGTGAAGAAGAACTCCGCCTTCGCCCTGTCGCTCAATCGCGGTTACGGTTCGTATGGGCCGCTCTACGGCCCCTTCCCTCCCGGCTACTCTTCGACTCGCTTTACACAGATCATCGTCCAACCCACGCCGATCTTCGTGACCGGCCCGCCCCTGGTTCCCGGATTCCTGCCGCCTCTTCAGCCCCTGCCGCCGGAGGAGGAACTGCCTCCTCCGCCTCCGCCGCTTGAGGAGCCGGCCCTTCCTGGGCGCGATGCCGGCATCTTCAAGCCGCTCGATGCGGATAACCGCGACCGCGCGCGCCGGCCCGTGCCAGCCGCGCCGCCGGACAAACCCAAAGATCCGCCTCCGCTCCCTCCCCAGGAGCGGCCGATGAAACGGCTCGATCCCGATCCCGATCCGCGCGTCGAAGGCGCGCGCCGGCTTGAACTTGGCAAGGAAGCGTTCGAGCGCGGCGAGTATGGCCGGGCCGCCGAGCGTTTCCGGCAAGCCGCCGACCTCGCGCCTACCAGCGCCTTCGCTCAGTTCCTCCTCGGCCAGACGCATCTCGCCCTCGGCAATTATCGCCGGGCCTTCGATGCCCTCCAGACCGGACTGCGTCTCGATCCCGACTGGCCGCGCCAGCCCTTCCGGCCGATCGAACTGTATGGCGACAACGTCGTCGATCACGCCGATCACACACAGCTGCTCGAAGATCTTCTGGCCGCCACGCCGAACGACCCGGTGATGCTGTTCCTGACCGGCTATCAATTGTGGTTCGACGGCCGGCGCGACGAGGCGAAACTTCTGCTTCAGCGCGCGGCCCCGTCTCTTCCCGATCCCACCCTCCTCGATCGCTTCCTTCAGGCGTTGCCGCCGTCGGACGTCCTTTAATAGAAGTGGTTCGTGGGTAGTGGTCAGTGATCAGCAAGATACACTGACCACTACCCACTAACCACTAACCACTGGCGACAGATGCTTCTTCTTAGCTGCAATGGACTGTCACGCGGGTTCGATCGCGGGCCTCTCTTCGAGAACGTCGCCTTCGAGCTGCACGCTGGCGAACGCATCGGCCTCGTTGGACCCAACGGCGTCGGCAAGACGACCCTCATGCGCATCCTTGCCGGACTCGACAAGTCCGACACCGGCGAGGCGAGGCTTCACGCCGGCGCTCGTGTTCGACTGCTGCGGCAAGCGCCCGAGTTCCCGCCCGGACGCACGCTCTTCGAGGAAGCGAAATCCGCTCTCGACGAGTTTCTCGCCGCCCATGATGACATGATCCGCACGGCCGAGAAGCTCGCTGCGACCACGGATGAAGCGGAGCGGAACAGTCTCCTGGCGCGCTACGACCGGCTGCACGAATTGCTCAGCCATCACGACGCCTACAACGTCGATCACAAGATCCATCAGGTCCTCGATGGCCTGGGCTTTCCCGAGGAGGACTATCATCGGGCGGTCCAGACCTTCAGCGGCGGACAGCAGAGCCGGCTGATGCTCGCCCAACTGCTGCTGGCCGCCCCCGACGTCATGCTGCTGGATGAGCCGAGCAATCACCTCGACATCGACACCACCCGTTGGCTCGAAAACTACCTCGCCCAGCAGCCCGAAGGCATGCTCATCGTCAGCCACGACCGCGCCTTCCTCGATCGCGTCGTCACGCGCGTCGTCGAGATGCATCCCAAGCGCATGACGTCCTATCCAGGCAATTTCAGCAAATACTGGCGTCTCAGACAGGAACGCTTCGAGCAGGAGCAGAAAGCCTACGAATCGCAGAAGGAGTACATCGAAAAACAGGAGGAGTACATTCGCCGGGTGCATTATGGCCAACTGCACAAGCAGGCGGCCTCGCGCCAGAAGCAGCTCGACAAGGTCGAACGGCTCGATCGGCCCACGCTTATCGAGGCACCGCAGATGCACTTCGGCGGCGTCAGCCGCAGCGGCGACCTGATCCTCGACGTCGAGAACCTCGGCAAATCCTACGATCACGTCCTGTTCCACGATCTGTCCTTCACCCTGCCGCGCGGCCGGCGGCTGGGCATCATGGGACCCAACGGCAGCGGCAAGACGACGCTCCTGCGCGTGCTGTTGGGTCAGGAGGAGCCGGACGCGGGGACGGTCAAACTCGGCC
>JBBRIK010000930.1:0-3383 GCA_038221045.1 Gemmatales bacterium | reverse complement strand
CGTCACGAAGCGGCATAGTTGCTTGACCACTTCCTCATACGCTTGCTTGCCCTTCTCCGCCGTCGCCAGCTTCGCCTCGCCGAGGACGCCGGTGTCGCTGTAACTGCTCGTCCACGAGATCTTCGTCGCGGGCCCCGCGCCGAACAGATCGACCCAGTTGAACGGACTCTCCTCCAGGTTAAAACTGATGTCGCCGGACTCGATCTTGTCCTTGCGCACGTTGTCACCGTCGAGGTAGAGATAGAGCGACGTCTCCAGTTCACAGGCGTGCGCGCAGCCGCCGGGGAACTTGCTCTGACGCCAGCGCGGCAGGAAGGTCTTATCGACCGTCAGGAAGTTCCACCAGGCGGCGAGGATGCACTCGGCGTCGGTTTCGAGGTTGGTACGGCGGGCGACGAGGTCGAGGTTCGGCATGTTGGAGCCGTGGCCGTTCAGCAGCACGATCTTCTTGAAACCGTGATAAGCGAGCGACTTGGTCACGTCGAGCACCATCTTGATAAACGTCTCGTAATGCGTGTTGATGGTGCCGGGAAAGTCCATGACGTGGCCCGTGTAGCCATACCAGATCGGAGGCAGGACGAGCATCTTGTCAGGAATGGTCTTGCCCGCGCCGAAGGCGATGCCCTGCGGGCAGACGATATCTACGTCGAGCGGCAGGTGATGGCCATGCTGTTCGACGGCCCCACACGGAAGGATGCAGACCTTGCCCAGATCGACGGCGTCGTTGATTTCCGGCCAGGTGAGCTTCTCGTAGCGGTATTCGGTGGCGGCCCGGTTCATGGTGTAGCTTTTGTGGTGATGCCGCTTGCGGCTTAGCGGTCTTCTGCAAAGCCGCAAGCGGCAAGAAGGTCAGTTGTTGCTGGGTCGAGGAAGGTCGGGCGGCGACAGATGGTCCCAGACCTCGTCGATCGGCGCGTCGAAGATCAGTTTGGCCGTGGCGGGAACGACAATCCACGTCTGGGCTGCTAGCTCGCATTCGAGCTGATCCGGTCCCCAGCCGGAGTAGCCGGCGAAGACGCGGAAACGCACGGGCTTGTCGTTCTCCTGCTCCTCGGTGATGCGTTCGAGACACTCGGCGTCGCCGATGTAGACGCCGGGGACGACCTCCTGGACCTCGTCGGCATCGGCAAGCCATTCGGTGTGGCCGTGTAGCAGGATCAGCCCGCTGGCGGGACAGGGACCACCGACGAAGACGGGAAAGGGCAGCCCCTCCGCCTCGGCGGGACGATTGACGACCAGGCCGAACGCCCCCTCGCCGTCGTGGCGCAGCATGAGAACGACGGTCTGCACGAAGTTGGGATCGTGGAGGACCACCTTGGCCACCAGGAACGAGCCGGCCAGCGACGTCATGATGGACCACCTTCCAAGGAACGAGCTGACAGACGCCTGAAACCCTGCTCCGCTACTTGTAGCACAGTTTGAACGCGAGTAAAGTCCTCGCTCGGAGAAGGAACGGTCCAAGGATTCTCGCCAGCCGTTCCGTGTGAGAGGGCGTCGAATCGTAGGATGCTGACGAATTCTCTTTCCGCGAGAATATCGGGCCGCTATTATCAGCAGATGAATGCTCTCCTCGCCCCGTTTCCAACCCTCCCGCCCTCACAAGATCCTCTACCTACCATGATCCTGCACCGAAGCTCTCTCCTTGTCCTGCTGTCCCTGGGTTACCTCGCCGGCTCGGCCCGCGCGCAGCCTCCGGTCCCGCCGCCGCCTCCCAACCCGCTCGCGCCGGTGCTCAATCCCGTGACGCCCCTTGGCATGCAGCGCGGCACGAAACTCGAACTGGTCCTGACCGGCACGAACCTCGCTGGGCCGACAGGTCTGTGGCTCAGCTTCCCGGCCAAGGTGACCATTCCGGAGGACATGAACAACGGCAAGGACAACGCCAAACTGCGCGTCGTCCTCGACGTTCCCGCCGACGCGCCGATCGGCTATCACAGCCTTCGCCTGGCCACGACGCGCGGCATGTCGAACTTCCGCGTCTTCTGCATCGACGATCTGCCGCAGGTGCTGGAGGTCGAGAACGGCAATCGCAGCAAGACGACGCCCCAGGCGCTGACGGTCCCGTGTGTCGTCGTCGGCCGGGCGGAGAACGAGAAATCGAACTACTACAAAATCACCGTCAAGGCGAATCAGCGTCTGAGCTTCGACCTGCTCGGCCGGCGGCTTGGCAGCGCCTTCGATCCGCAAATCACGCTCTATGACGCCAAGGGCGAGCACGACCTTCCCGGCGGTTTCAGCAACGACGCGCCCGGCCAGCAGACCGATCCACGCCTCACCTACACCTTCAAGGACGCTGGCGACTATCTCATCGAGGTGCGCGACGTCACGCATCGCGGCGGGCCGGACTTCTTCTATCGGCTGCGGATCGGCGACTTCCCCTGTGCGACAACCGCCTATCCACTCGCCATCCAGCGCGGCACCAAGGCGTCGGTCTCCTTCGCGGGACTCCACGTCGAGGGCGTCGCGCCCGTCGAGGTGACTGCGCCGGCCGATCTGACAGCGAGTGTCCTCTGGATCGCTCCACGCGGTGCCAGCGGTCTCTACGGCTGGCCGGTCCCTCTGACGATGAGCGATCTTCCCGAAACCGTCGAGCAGGAGCCGAACGACGAACCCGCCAAGGCGACCCGACTGACAATCCCTTGCGGCGTCAGCGGCCGCTTCCAGCAGAAGGGCGACGTCGATCACTATGTCTTCGCGGTGAAAAAGGGCCAGCGCTATCTGATCGAGGCTCAAACCTTCGAGATGTATTCGCCCACCGAGGTCTACCTCGTGCTGAAGGACGCCAAGGGCGGACAGGCAGCGGTGAGCAACCCCGATGTGGGAGCGCGCATCGATTTCACCGCCCCCGTGGACGGCGACTACACGCTCGTGGCCGAGCATCTGCACTACTGGGGCGGACCGGAAGAGAGTTATCGCCTGACGGTGACCCCCTATGAGCCGGGCTTCGACGTGGCCATCGCCCTGGATCGCTGGGACGCGGCCCAGGCCGGCTCGGTCATTCTGCCGATCCTGGTTACGCGCCGCGATTACATGGGGCCAATCGAGGTGAGCGTGACCGGGGTCGCCGGCATCACCGGACAAGTGACGATCCCGGCTGGCCCAGCCCTTCCTCCAGGAGCGCCGGCGGGAAGGCTGACGGTCAACGTCAGTGAGACGACCCCCGTTGGACCGCACATCATTTCGGTGCTGGGCAAGGCCACGATCAACATGAAGCCGGTGACGCGCCTGGGGACGTTCAAGGCGGTGGTCGGTCTGGCGATGGCGGGTTTGCCTTACCCGCCGGCCCATTATGAGACGGCCCTGGCACTCGCAGTGAGGACTCGCCCGCCGTTCGTCTTGACTGCCAAATTCGACGCGGCGCAGGTCGAGCCGGGCAAGCCGAT
>JBBRIK010000929.1:0-3388 GCA_038221045.1 Gemmatales bacterium | reverse complement strand
CAGCCCGGCGCGCGGTCTCGGCGGCAGTGGTCTGTAGTCTCCTGGCCGCTGGCATTCTGGCCAATCAACTCGCTCTAGGCTTTCCGATTGAGCCGGTATGGACAGCGACCTCGCTTTCGGTTCGGCAGGGAACCCTCGGCGCGCTCACCGTCAGCTTCACGCCCTGGAGCGTCATTACTTTGGCGGTTGCCTTCCTGTTGCCAGTCGCAGTCTTGGCGGAATGCTGGTTCAGAAAGCCCAGACGAGACTCATGTCTTGATTAGGCCCCTGCCCTGATTGTTGTCCAGGTTGCAGCCTGGCCTCTGGAAGGAGATACGACAGATGGCGAACGCATTGAATCAAGATTCGATCATCGACTGGGAAGCCGTGGGCGAGATCACCGATCTGGGAGAGGTCGTCCGCCTGCTGCCACCGGCCCGCGTCATCCAGATTCTCGGCGTCGAGCGTGCTATCCAGGCCATCGGTCTCCAACGTGTCATTGAGGCGACTGGAGCGGAAAAGGTGCTGGACGAGTTATTCGCAACGGTGCCGAAGGAACAGCTTCAGGAGATGCTTCGCCGCCGGCAGCAAGAATAGACGCGAAAAAGCTCGGATTCCTGAACGCATTCTGTCGCATTCTCTTCGCGTTTTCAAGATTGCGTGAGGGGAGTTGCAGTCATCGCGCGGATATTCTTATAGAAGGGCCGCAAGGCGCTCTCCCTCCGCGGCAGGTCGTTGGCACACTGGCCTACATGGCTCCCGAACAGATGGAGGGCCGCGAGACACTGACGGGAGCAGCCGACGTCTGGAGTTTGGGGGCAATCCTCTACGAACTGCTGGCAGGCCAACCGCCCTTCACCACGCCTCGACGGCTGGACGCGGAACCGCCGCCGTCAGACGAGGTCAATCTCGCGTCGGCCGGGACGGGTCTCGATCGAATCTGTCGCCGCTGTCTGCACCGCGATCCCGCAGCGCGTTTCCGCTCCGCGTCGGAGTTGGCGCAAGAGTTGTACGCTTTCGGTTAGCCGCAGGAAAAGTCATGCTTGCCATTCTCAGCGATATCCACGGCAACCTCGAAGCCCTTCAGGCCGTGCTTGCCGACATCGATCAGCAAGGGGCCGACGAGGTGTATTGCCTGGGCGATGTCGTTGGGTATGGAGCCAACCCGATCGAGTGTGTCGATCTCGCCCGGCGCTTCCAACTGAGCGTGCTGGGCAATCACGATCAAGGAGCGCTCTTCGATCCTCCCGGCTTCAGTCCCGTGGCCGAGCGCGCCATTTTCTGGACGCGCGAACAACTCGAAGAGTCTGCCCACTCGCGCCCCGAGCGAGAGGAACGCTGGCAATTCCTTGCCGAACGTCCGCGCGTTCACCGCGATGCTCATGGGCTGTTCGTTCACGGTTCGGCGCGAAATCCGCTCAACGAATATGTCTTCCCGGAAGATGCGTTCAATCAGCACAAGATGGAGCGTGTATTCGCCCTGGTCGAACGCTGCTGTTTCCAGGGACACACGCACGTTCCCGGCGTCTTCATCGAACAGCGCGGAGAGAAACGCTACCAGTTCACCTCGCCGGATGAGATGGCCCACGCTTTCACGCTGGATGGGCGCAAGACGCTGATAAACGTGGGTTCCGTCGGGCAGCCCCGCGACGACGATTGGCGTTCCTGTTATGTGTTGCTCGATGGACCGCGCATCACCTTTCGGCGCGTCGAGTACGATCTCGATCGGGCCGTTCGCAAGATTCACGCCGTGCCGCAACTCGATCCTTGGCTGGGCGATCGTCTGCGCATGGGGAAGTGAATCCCGCCGCTTGCGGCTTTGCACAAGACCGCTAAGCCGCAAGCGGCGGGAAGGAATCTCACGCCGGGGGCGTTCCCTGCTCTCCCTCTGGCGGAGCAGGAGGGGGCGGCGTCTCGGCGGGCGGCGCCTTCGCCGGTTCGGGTGGCTTCTGAGCTGCCTCCCAGAATGCCGCCAACTCTGCGAACGTTCCCAGGGCCGCCTGACCCGCCAGCGCCGCGTTCGACAGAGACGGCTTGGCCGACCCCCGCTTCTGCTTGCCCGTCGGCGTTGCCGCCTTCTTCTGCTCGGCTGTCGCTTCTCCGGCCGCCGCACCTTCCGCCGCTGCTTCCGGAGGCGGTCCACCCTGCGGAGGACCACCCTGCGCGGGCCGAGGTCCACGGCCCCCTGGGTGCAACTGCTTCGCGGTCGTGCCGCGCGGAGGCAGACGGCGCTCTCCTCGTGGAGGCGGTCCACTCTGTTGCGGCCTTGCTCCGCCGCGAGGCGGAGGACGCCGATCACCCTGGGGCCGTCGATCTCCTCCCTGCGGTCGCGCTTCGCCCTGGGGCCGCGCCTCGCCCTGAGGACGCGCTTCGCCTTGCGGGCGTGCTTCACCCTGGGGCTGAGGACGGGCCTCGCCCTGTGGCCGTGGTTCACGCGGCGGACGCCGTTCGCCCTGTGGACGAGCCTCGCGCTGCGGCGGGCCACGACGTTCCGGCGGTTTGCGCTCTGTTCCCGGCTGAATCATCGTCAGCGAGACGCGATGGCGTTCCTGATCCACCGCCAGCACCCACACCGTCACCACGTCGCCGACTGCCACGACGTCGTAGGGACTCTTGACGTAGCGGTTGGCCATCCGGCTGATGTGGACCAGGCCACTGTCCTTCAGACCGATATCGACGAAAGCGCCGAAATCGACGACATTGAGGACAGTCCCCTTCAGCTCCATTCCCGTTTGCAGGTCTTCAAGTTGAAGGATGCCCTTCTTGAAGATCGGCGGCGGCAGGTCCTCGCGCGGGTCGCGGCCAGGACGAGACAGGGCGTCAATGATGTCGCGGCACGTCGGCGGGCCGACGCCGAGCCGGGTAGCCACTTCCTCGGGCGTCACCGTCTTGAGTTTCTCGCGCAGTTCGGCCGTCTTCTCGCGGTCGTTGAGGACGTCAGGGGCATAGCCAAGCTCCTGCAACAACTGGCGGGCGACGGCGTAGCTCTCGGGATGGATCCACGTCTGATCGAGCGGTTCATCGCCGCCGGCGATCTTGAGGAAGCCAGCCGCCTGGGTGTATTTCGCCGGCCCGATGCCGTTCACCTGCATCAACTGTTCGCGGCTGCGGAAGCCCCCGCTGCTTTTGCGGAATTCAACGAGGTTCCCGGCCACCAGTTGATTGAGTCCCGAGACGAAGCGGAGCAGCGGCACGCTCGCCGTGTTCAGATCGACGCCGACCTGATTGACGCACGACTCGATGACGCCTTCGAGCGCCTTGCCGAGGTGCCGGGCATCGACATCGTGCTGATAGAGACCGACGCCGACATGCTGAGGATCGATCTTGACCAGTTCGGCCAGAGGATCCTGCAAGCGGCGGCCTATGGAGATGGTGCCGCGCTGAGTCGCGTCGAAGTTGGGGAACTCTT
>JBBRIK010000928.1:0-3390 GCA_038221045.1 Gemmatales bacterium | reverse complement strand
ATTCACTTGAAAACCCTCGTCGCTGGAGTGAGTGAAGAAACGGTCTACTCTTCAAATACCCCAGAAACGCCGAGGGTTTTCGAGTTTTTTCAGAATTCCGACCTTTTGGGTGCCGAGTTCATCGCTTTTTTCAGGGCTAGTGCCGACAAGGTCGCGCGCCTGTGGGATGCGAGTACCGGCAAGGAGCTTCGCCAATTCATCGGTCATACCTCCGGACTCGCCAGTGTGGCTTTTTCACCCGACGGCAAGATGTTGATTACCGGGGGTCATGACCAGACTGTCCGGCTTTGGGACGTAACTACCGGCAAGGCGATCCGGGTATGCCGTTGTCAAGGGAGCATCCCCTACCGGGTTCTCTTTTCGGCTGGCGGGACCATTGCGATCGCGGCCAGCAACGGAAACACCCTCCGTGCTTGGTCGGTGAATTCGGGTGCGAACCTGTACCAGTTCCAGAGCAAGAAGAGCTTTCATTTCTGTGTCGCCGTGTCGCCGGACGGCCGAAACCTTGCTGTACAAGACGCGGATGGACAGGTCCAGGTCTGGGAACTGGCGACGGGGAAGGAACGCGCCCGCTTCATGCAAAAGCAGCAAGTTTCGTCGCTGACCTTCTCTCCGACCGGCGAGTACTTGATTGGCTCTCTCCCCTCCAACCCCTTCTGCATCTGGGATTTGGCCGCAGCGCGGGAATCCGGCCGCTTGCCAGGACCGTCGTGCCTTACACGGGCGCTTGCCTGTTCGCCCGACAGCAAGGTCCTCGCCTCAGGTGGGGCCGACGGGACAGTCGTACTCTGGGACGCTTGCAAGTTACCGGAGGCAAAGCGGCCGGCGACCCGTGAGCTGTCGGCGAAGGAACTGGAGATCGAATGGCAGGCACTCGGAGGAGAGGATGCAACCAGAGCTTATCAGGCACTCTGGGCCTTGCGAGCGGTCCCGCGGCAGGCTCTGCCCCACTTGAAGAGAGAGTTACGACCGATCTCGGCCGCCGACGCGAGGCGGATCGCTCAACTGGTGAAGAGCCTGGACAGTGAGAAATTTGCCGTCCGCGAGAAGGCGAGCGCGGAATTGGAGACGCTGGGCAGTGTGGCGGAAGCAGAACTTCACAAAGCCCTTGACGGCAATCCGTCCGAGGAGTTGCTCATGCGAGGGAAGCGCTTGCTGGAGAAGGCAGATTTCCCTGGAGGAGATCGCTTGCGCGCTCTGCGGATGCTCGAACTTCTCGAACGGATCGCTACCCCCGAAGTGAGGCAGGTTCTGAAGACGCTCGGGGAAAATGAGACCGACGTGTGGCTGGCCCAGGAGGCGAAGGCGATTGAAAGCAGATTGCGCACTCACGAAAATGCGAAGCCTTGAGGCGCAAGGCCATCTTCCCTGTTACACAAGCGTGCTTCCCGATTGAATGGCGCGGTAGCTGGGCTCGCCAGAGTTTGGGGGAAAGCTTGAACCCGAACTCTGACGAGCCCAACTACAACAAGGGGAATCGAAAAATGCAAAAGAATCGCCCCTTTGTGAACGACAGTCGGAAGTAGGCGCATGAGGCGTGGCTCCCTGCGACAACAAGGACCAAACGATGCCGACTCGACACGAACGGATTGAAGGTCGAGGCGGCGGTGAAGGCGGCGGTGGCGCTGGGCGATGACACGGACACCACCGCTTGCGTGGCGGGAGGGATTGCCGGCGTGCGGGACGGAATCGGCGCGATTCCCGACCGCTGGCGGACCGCGTTGCGCGGGCAGGAGTTATACAGGCCGCTCATTGAGGAGTTGCTCGCACAGATGTGACAGGGCCCTTAACGCTTCGTTCACTTCAGCCTGCCGCCTTCGTCACGCGTCCGTCTCCTTGCTGGAACCCCTGTTGTCACAAAGGATTGCCGGAGGATGAAATTTCTTCGGTTGATCCTTGTGGCGTCTTCTCTTTCGTGTTATGTTCAGCCAGATGGAATGGGGCAATCGTTTCCCCATGCTTCCTCCATTCCCAACGTCCTCTCCGATGCTCGCAGACGAGACGCGCTCCGACCTGATCGAGCAAAAACTGCGCGACGCCTGCGCGGAATTGAGCGGTCGTTTGCGGGAAGGCGAGACCTGTCGGGTCGAAGACTATCTTGCTGGCCAACCCGAGTTGAGTTCCCATCCCGCCCATGCGATTGCGTTGATTCAGGCCGAATGGGCGGCGCGACGGAAACTCGGAAAGCCCGTTCCCCTCGAAGAATTGCTGTCCCGGTTTCCTCAGTGGGCAGACCATCTACGCGCCCTGTTTTTCACGCAGAGCGAGGATAGCCGGCAGGGCAGTGGCGCAACGGTGCCTGAAGGCATGGGAGTGGCTGCTCCGGGCAGCGGGGCGGACTTCCCGATCCAGTTGCTGGATCATCACGAGTTGCTCGAACCGCTCGGCGAGGGCGGCATGGGGGTCGTCTTTCGAGCGTGGGACCCGATCTTGCACCGTCACGTCGCCTTGAAGCGAATGCGGGCCGGCCTGCTGGCCGGGCCGAAAGAAGTGGAGCGGTTCTATCGGGAAGCGCGTGCCTCGGCCCGGCTGTCCCATCCGAATATCGTCCCCATCTATGGGATGGGGCTGTATCGCGGCGAACACTGCTTCACCATGGCGCTGCTTCCCGGCGGCAGCCTCGACACTCACAAGAAGTCCTATCGCGAGGCACGGCGGGCGGCGGCCCTGGTCGAGAAGGTCGCCCGTGCCGTGCAGGTGGCGCACGAGGCCGGCATCATTCACCGCGATCTGAAGCCTGCAAACATCTTCCTCGATGGGAAGGGCGAACCGCTGGTGGGGGACTTTGGACTCGCGAAATTGCTGGAACCGGACGTCGAATTGAGCCAGACCGGGAGCCTGGTGGGGACGCCCGCGTACATGGCTCCCGAGCAGTTCCCCGCCTTGCACGGACCCGTGAGCGAACGGACCGACGTTTGGGCCTTGGGCATCATCCTCCACGAATTGCTCACCGGCGAGCGTCCATTTACCGGCAAGGACTGGCAGAAACTGGAAGAGCAGGTAAAGAACGCGGATACCCTTCCAGTAAACATCCTCGGCGACCTCGGCGTCATCGTCCGGGGCTGTTTGAGACGCTCGCCTCAACAGCGCTATCCCACCGCAACGGCGCTGGCGGATGATCTCGGGCGCTGGCTCCGTGGCGAGCCACTCGGCAAGCCCCTTGGCCTGGAGCGAAAACCTCGGCGGCGGCGAGCGATTCTGCTCGCTCTCTTTGGACTGATCCTTCTGCCACTCCTCCTCGGGATTTGGTCTACGGTCGTTCCCCGGAGCGAGCCGCGACAAGATGAAGAATTGCCTCCCTCGCGAAAACCGGACGGGCCGCACAGGGTCCTCGTCGATGGCGCGGGACAGCTCCGCGAGCCGATTCGCGTGGTGCTGGGCGAACGCGAG